>CAIUTH010000255.1 GCA_903902075.1 uncultured Alphaproteobacteria bacterium | reverse complement strand
GGTCTTGCGACCGGGCTTTTTGTTTCCCCACTATATTCTGATTACCAGGGCATCACGATGTCGAGCAGCTGGCTGCCATAGCGCGGCTGCTGCACGTCGCTCACCGTGCCCTGAGGAAATGCATCAGCGCATGCTGCTGGAAGCGCGCGCCTTTGCCGCCCTCAAGCAATGGGACAATGCCTTGGACCTGATCGCGGTGGACCAGGCCGAGGACACCAAGCACCTGCGTGCCGACATTTATTGGGAAAGCGGCAACTGGGCCATTGCCGGCCAGAAGGCCGAGGAGATGCTGGATGCGCGCTGGAGCGACACGGTGCCGTTGAGCGATAGTGACCGCGCCCAGGTGATGCGGACGGCCGTGGCCTATAGCCTGGCCAATGACGAAGCGAGCCTGGCGCGGGTGCGCGCACATTTCGCGCCCAAGATGAAAGGCACGCCCGACGCCAATCTGTTCGCAGTGCTGTCGTCCGATATCGACCAGCATGGCCTGGCCTTCCGCGAGGCCGCGGCCAAGATCGCGTCCATCGATACCTTGCAGTCTTTCATGAAGGATTTCGCCAAGCGCAAGTCCGACGCCAAGAGCTAAAGCCTCTGGGCCTTCAGCCAATCCAGCGCACGTTGCGCCAGCTTTTCCCAGCCTGGTTCACCGATCAGCCAATGGCCCATGCCGTCTAGCACTTCGGCGGTGGCGCGGTCACCGTATAACTTGGCGATGTTTTCCACAGTCGAAGGCGGATTGATCTTGTCCTCGCTGCCGGTGAGAAACAGCATCGGCGCGGTCACGGATTTGGCATCCACCGCGCTGGACTGGTTGAAATCCAGAGCCCAGTTCATCACTTCGAACATGGCGCGGCCCGATTCGGCCACGAAGCGGCCATAGACTTCATCGCGCTTGTCGCGCGGCAGCCGGTCCAGGGAATGAGCCAGCGCCACGTCGCGATTGGGCTCCAGCACCTGGTTCCAGTGACCGGGCTGCAGATGCATCGCGTGGGCGGCGCCAATTTCAAACAGGGTGGTGGGTGCCACGCCCCAGGGTGGTGACGGCGCCAGCAATATCAGGGCAGCAACCTTGACGCGCGCCGCCAGCATCTGCGCCAGCAGCCCGCCCATGGAATGTCCCACCAATATGGGCGGGGCTTTCAGCGCCCGGATTTCGTCTTCCAGGTCGGCGGCATAATCGGCCAGGCCGGTGGTGGCCAATGCGGGAGACGATCGCTTTTCGTCATGAAAGCGCAGGGGCGGCGCGGTGACGGCATAACCGGCGGCCTCGAATCTTTCCTTCAGCCCATCCAATGACCAGGGTCCGCAGAAGGCCCCGTGGATCATCACAACAGGAGATTTGCTCATGCCAGGTTTTGGAACGCGGCAATCACCGCCTTATAGGTTTGCCGCTTGAAGGGCACGATAAGGCCCGGCAATTCCGCAAGACTGACCCACTGGAAGTCCGAGAATTCTGGTTCATGGGCGGTCAGGTCGATATCGGCATCCTTGCCGGTGAAGCGCATGGCGAACCATTTCTGGCGCTGACCCTTGTACTTGCCGTGAAACGCCACGCCGATCAGGTGCTCGGGCAAATCATACGTCACCCAATCTTCCATCTCGGCCATGATCTCGGCCTTGTCGGTACCGACCTCTTCCTGCAATTCGCGCATGGCTGCCTGCTTGGGCGTCTCGCCCTTGTCGATGCCGCCCTGCGGCATCTGCCAGCCTTCCACGCTCTGGTCGATGCGCTTGCCGACAAACACCTTGCCGTCCGCGTTGAACAGCATGATGCCGACACAGGGCCGGTAGGGCAGATCGGAGGAGGAAGACATACACGCGCTTTTTATTGTTTTGGCGTGTTCACTATGGCGGAAACCGGCACCAGAACAAAGCCGCGCGATTCCAAACCCTTCGCCCAGGCGGCGATGCGCGCCAGGCTGACGGGATACAGGAAGGCCGAACCCACTGCGCTGCCATTGGCGCGGGCCTGGGTTTCCAGTTCCGACAGGCGGCGGTCGATTTCCAGCGCCGTCTGTATGCTGTCCAGCGCCGCCCCGCTCTGCACGGCGGGGATACCGACCTGGCCGGCCACGGTGGGAACCACCGACTGGCTGGCCGCGCCATTGTCGAAGAAATACAGTCCGCGGCGATTGAGATAGGTCAGGGTCGGCGACAATGCCGCGCTGTCAGACAAGAAGCGCTGGCCCAGAAGATTGGTCACGCCGGCATAACCGGTGAAGCGGGTCAGCGCCCAGGTCAGGCGCTGGATGTTGGCATCTTCGTCCTGTCCGGCGCGCAGAGTGTGCGGGCCCGGATCGCTGTCGGGGAAATCGAACGGCTCCATCGGAATTTCCAGCAGGATCTCATGGCCATGCTGGCGCGCTTCGGCTGCCCACTGGCCGACATCGCCGGCATAGGGCGCAAAGGCCAGGGTCACTGCCGCGGGCAGGCTGTCCAACGCGGCCTTGCTGGCGGTCGAGGACAGTCCCAGCCCGCTGACCACAATCGCGATCTTGAACTTGGTGCCGGCGGCGGCGGGAGCGGCATAGGCCGTCATGGGTTTTCGGCCATCATCGGCAATGCGCGGCAACGGGCCTTGCGGTGTGTTTTCCACCAGGGCGGGATCGGCCAGCAGCGCCTTGCCCGCATAGATCGGCTTGGTCACCGGGCCGACCACGGCGCCGTCATCGGAGATGGAATAGGCGGTGCTGGTGGGCGGCTTGGGTGTGTTCTCGGCAGTTTCCGGCAGATCCAGCACGATGGTGGGACCATGGGCATGACCCAAAAGGGTGATGGCCAGCATGCCCGCCGCCAGCAGGCAGATCGTGAAGGACGCGGCAAAGGCCAGCGCGCGCCCGGCTTTGGACGCGAGCAAGCCTTCTGCGAAATCGGCAGCAGCAGCCATGGGGCCATTAGGCCCTGTGATGGTTAAGACTTGTTAAAAGAATTAACCCTTTCGGTGAGCCTGAAACAAAAAGGCCCGCCGGAGGGCGGGCCTTCGTTATTGGGGTACCGGGATTCCTACTGCTTCTTGTCGGGGGCCGGCACCGCGGCCGAGGCCACCGTCATCTTCCCGTGCAGCAGGTCCAGGGCATAGGACAGCTGGAAGTCGTCATACTTCTGGCCGGCCGCCGGCTTGATCACCGGGGCATTCAACCGCTTGGCCGGGACCGGCTCGCCGGTGAGATGGCCACGCAGATCGGCTTCGGACGGACGCGCCAGCTTGGGGACATTGGCTTCATCGCCCTGCGCCACCTGGATGTCGGGGATGATGCCCTGAGCCTGGATGGAATGACCGGAGGGCGTGTAGTAGCGCGCCGTGGTCAGGCGCAGCGCGCCGCGATTTTCGCCAAGCGGGATGATGGTCTGCACCGAACCCTTGCCGAAGCTTGTCAGGCCGATGACGGTGGCGCGCTTGTGATCCTGCAGCGCGCCGGAGACGATTTCCGAAGCCGAGGCGGTGCCGCCATTGATCAGCACCACCACCGGCTTGCCGTCGGTGATGTCGCCGCCCTTGGAGTCATAACGCTGGGTATCTTCGGGATGACGGCCGCGGGTGGACACGATCTCGCCGGCAGACAGGAAATCATCCGACACCTGGATCGCCTGGTCGAGCAAGCCGCCCGGATTGTTGCGCAGGTCCAGCACATAGCCCTTGATGCCGGGGCCGATCTGCTTTTTCAGATCGCGCACGGCCCTTTCCAGACCATCGGCGGTCTGCTCGTTGAAGCCGGGCATGCGGATATAGCCGATATCGCCTTCGCGGCGATACGAGGCCGCATCCACCGACACGATGGCGCGCACCAGGGTTACGTCGAACGGCTTCTTTTCGCCTTCGCGCAGGATGGTCAGGGTGATCTTGCTGCCGGACGGGCCGCGCATCTTGTCGATGGCTTCGTTCAGTTGCAGTCCGGCAATGGAGCTGCCGTCGATGCCGGCGATGCGGTCGCCGGTCTTGATGCCGGCGCGCGACGCAGGCGTACCGTCGATGGGCGAGATCACCTTGATCAGCCCGTCTTCCTGGGTGACTTCGATGCCAACGCCGCCGAACTGGCCCTTGGTGGTGATCTGCATGTCGCCATACATCTTGGCGTCCATGTAGCTGGAATGGGGATCCAGGTTGGACACCATGCCCTGGATGGCGGCGTCGATCAGCTCGCTGTCCTTGACCGGACGCACATAATTGGAGCGCACCCGCTCGAAGGCGTCGCTGAACAGGTCGAGCTGGCCATAGGCGGATGCGTCATTGGCGCCCTTGGCTTCGGGCAACGCGATCATCGCCGTGGCGAAACCGCCCAGCAGACCCAGACCAACGAGCGCAAACTTCTTCATGTACCGTTCGCCTTTCCAAACGCAGGGCGCAGATTCAATTTCAACCACGGTGCCGGCGACTGGCCATGTCCGCCATGGCGCACTTCAAAATAGAGCCGGTCGTCGGCGGCTGAGGGGGCCATAGTTCCAACCGGCTCCCCCGCCAGCAACTGATCGTTTGGCTTTACCGTCACGCGTCCCAGTCCCGCCAACACCACATCGTAGCCGGTGGTTATCTCCAGGATCAACACTTGTCCGGTCTTATGGTAAGGGCCGGCGTAAAGAACTTTTCCGTCCGCCGGGGCGATGACCTGGGCTCCCGGGGCGGTTGCATAATAAAGCCCGGAATTGGCCGCATCTGTGCCGCCCACCACCGAACCCACCACCGGTTCCAGCAGGGAATTCCTGGCCAGGCCCCCCAGGGAACCGGTGTTTTCCGCGGTCACCACCACCACGCTCTGGTCGGGAGCGCCCGCTCCGCCCTGGCGCAACTGCTTGACCCGCGCCAGCAGCGCCTGGAAGTCGGCGGCCTGGCGCGCCACCAGTTCCATCTGTGACTTGAGGGTTCCATAGCTTTGGGCAGCGCCCGCCGCCTCCTGTTCCTTCCTTGCCAGAAGTTCATCCAGTTCCCCGCGCGCGATGGTCAGCCGCGCGGCGGTGTCTGCGGCTTGCGCCTGCTGCTGCTCCAGTTCCTTGCGCGTGCGCTTGAGGGCATCAATGCGCCGCGACAGTCTGGCGGCCTGGGCATAGACGGGCGGCAGGGTTGCGCCGATCAGCATCGAGCCGCGCGCCGCGCCCAGCGCATCATCGGGGCGCATGGCCAGCGCCGGCGGCATGTCATGCTGCAACTGTTCCAGCACGCCGATCAGTTTGGTCACCGCTACCCGGTCATTGGCGAAGCCGGCGCTGAGGCGCGCATCTTCCGCCGTCAGCTTTGCAATCCGAGCGTTGTTGTCCACTTGCTGGCGTTCCAGATCTCCGATGCGCGCCGCGGTGGCGATCAGCTTCTTGCGCAAGGCGGCGGCTTCACTGGCCAGGCTCTCGCTCTTCTCCCGGGCGTTGGCCAGCTGCGGCTGGCCCTGTTTCAATTCCGACGACAGGCTTTGCAGCTGCTGGGAACTTGACGGCAATTTCGCCAGCGACTTTCCGGGCAAGGCATGGCTGAGATCCATCGCCGGTTCGGGCGCCTGGGCGGCGACAACGGGCGCGGGCCTGGGCATGGGCCGGATGACATCGACGCGCGTATTTTTTTTTGCAGGCTTCACAGCCTTAGCCGTCACCGGCGAGGCGGCAATCAGCAGCGACAGGAACAGCGCACGCCTCACGCGCTGCGCACCAGGAGCGAATGACCGGTCATCAGCGCAGGCTGCGCCAGACCCATCATGTCCAATACCGTGGGCGCGACATCGGCCAGCCGGCCATTCTTGAGCCGGCTGCCCGGCGGCGCGCCGAACACGAAAATCGGCACGTCCAGCGTTGTGTGGGCCGTATAAGGCTCATGGGTGTGCGGGTCTTCCATCATCTCGATATTGCCGTGGTCAGCAGTCAGCAGCATTCGGCCGCCGACCTTCTCCAGCGCAATGCGCAGGCGCCCCAGACATTCGTCGATCGTGTCCACCGCCTTGATCGCGGCACTCATGATGCCGGTATGGCCCACCATGTCCGGATTGGCATAGTTGCAGACGATCAGGTCGTACCCGCCCGATACAATCGCCTCTTCCAGCTTGTCCGTTACCTGATAGGCGCTCATTTCCGGCTTGTGGTCATAGGTTGCGACCTTGGGGCTGGGCACCAGGATGCGATCCTCGCCCTCAAACACATCCTCGCGCCCGCCATTCAGGAAGAAAGTGACATGGGCGTATTTTTCGGTCTCGGCGATCCGCAGCTGCTTCATGTGATGGGCGGCGATCACCTCGCCCAGGGTCTCGCGCACATCTTCGGGCGGGAACACCGCGCCCATCAGCGGCTTGAGTGCCTCGGAATATTCGGTGAGGCCCGCGGCGGCGGCGAAAGGCGCCGCGCGGCTTCGCGTGAAGCCGGCAAAACCCCTGTCCAGCAAGGCAGCCGAAATTTCCCGTGCCCGGTCGGCGCGAAAATTGGCGAACAGCAAAACATCGCCGTCCTCAACCCCGGAATAATCGCCCAGCACGCACGGCACCAGAAACTCGTCGGTGATATCGGCGTCATAGGAGGTCTGGATGGCCTCTGCCGCGTCGTCGAAACGGCGGCCCGACGCATCCACAATGACGTCATGGCATTGCTGCACCCGGTCCCAGCGCTTGTCGCGGTCCATGGCGTAATAGCGCCCCGATAAAGTGACGAGGCGCACACCGGCCCGCCCCTGGATGTCGCCCAGGAATTTGGCGACAAACTCCCGCGCGCTCCTGGGCGGGGTATCGCGGCCATCCAGGAAGGCATGCACGAACACCGGCACGCCGGCGGCACTGACGATCTTCACCAGCGCAGCGATATGATCCTGGTGGGAATGCACCCCGCCGGGCGACATCAGGCCCATGATGTGCACCGCACGCTTTGCGCTTTTGGCCTTGTCAATCAGCGCCAGCAGAACGGGGCGGCGCGCCAGCGATCCATCCTCGATGGCGACGTCGATGCGCGGCAGGTCCTGGGCCACCACCCGTCCGGCGCCGATATTCATGTGGCCCACTTCGGAATTGCCCATTTGCCCCTTGGGTAATCCCACCGCGTTCCCCGAAGTCGCGAGCAGCGCATGGGGGCATTCCGCCAGAAGACGCGTGTAGTTGGGCGTGACGGCTGCGGTGATGGCATTGTCGGGCGCGGGATCGGGCCGCCAGCCCCAGCCATCCAGAATGCAAAGCAGCGTGGTGGGCATGAAGGATCCTGAAAACAAAGCGTTGAGCGAAAATAGGAAGCCCCGGCAGCGATGTCTATCAGCTTAGCGGAATTCCGGGCCTGCCACCCAGGTCACCAGCGACTTGCGCACGCCCGATTCGGTGGGCGACACCCGGTGCAGGACATAGGAGGGGAAGGCTATGACAGTTCCCCGGGCGGTTTCCGCCGGATAGGCGCCGTCGCCGGCCTCGATCACCAGGCGGCCGCCTTCATAATCGGCCGGATCGGACAGCTGCAGGCTGAGCGAAATCTTGCGCGGTTCCGGATTGTGGACGCCCATGTCCACATGCCAGTTGTAATGGCCGCCTTCGGCGCCTTCATAGATGGTGTATTGCAGGCCTTTCTCCAGCCCATAAAGCTCGTAGTGGAACACTTCGTTGTTCAGGCGAAGCGCCACCTCCTCCAGCCTGGCGAAAAGCCAATCGCTGTCGGCATCACGATTGATCCAGGCGACACGGGTGATGCGGTGATGTTCGGCGGCGTCCTTGCCATAATCCAGCTGGGCGCGCATCGGCGACAGGCCGTCGCCGATGGCAATGATCCTGTCCAGCTCAGCCGGCGTGAAAACATCCTTCCACACTGCCACTTTATGTTCGCCGATTACGACAGGCGCCGTCTTGAGTTCGCTCATCGCAGCTTGGGCCCGGTTGTCCAGGCCACCAGCGCCTTGCGCGTGCCCCAGGTGCAGGGCGTGACGCGGTGCAGGACATAGGAGGGAAAGGCGACGACCGCGCCAAGGGTCCGCGGCGCGGTTTCGATCTTGTTGCCGGCCTGGAACTCCAGGTTGCAGCCGTCGTAATCGGATGGGTCGCTGAGCTGCACCGAAATGGAGAGCTTGCGCTGCACCTTCAGCGGGCCGTGATCGACATGCCAGTCATAATGGCCGCCTTCGGTGCCGTTATAGATCGTGTATTGCAGATTTTCGGAAAAGCCGCGCAGGTCGAACTGATAGGACCGGTCATTCAGCGCACGGGCAACGCGCTGGACGCGGTCATAGATCCACTGGCTTTGCGGCGAAGGCGCAATCCAGGCGGTCTGGGTGATGCGGATGTCCTTGCGGATGGCGTCATCAGGACTGCCGGTTTTCAATGTCGCGGTCTCCGCTGTCAGCCCATCGCCAAAGGCGGTGAGACTGGCGAGTTCGGCCGGCGTGAAGGCGTCATCCCAGACGACAAAGGTGGGGATGGGGGGAAGCAAGAGATCGGACATGCGGCCGTGTGGTCCGGAAGATGGGGATCAATAACAAGCCGGAAAATAGGGCCTTACCCGCCTCAAGGGCAAGCTGGCCATGCGCATCGCCGCATGGCGCACCGCCCATTTTGACTTATAAAGAGGGCATGCAGCGCAGCTTCCTTGGGCGGCATTACGCCCTGGCCGTGGTCGCCATCATCTTCGTGGCGCTGCTGGCGGCTGCCGGGCTGCGCTCCACCCCCGGCGTGCTGATGGTGCCCTGGGAACAGGCCTTTGGCTGGTCGCGCCAGACCATCAGCTTTGCCGCGGCCTGCGGCATCTTCCTGTTCGGCCTGACCGGGCCTTTCGCCGCCGCCGCCATGCAGCGCTTCGGCATCCGCGCCACCGTGATCGCGGCGCTGGCGCTGATGGGGCTTTCCTCCACCGCCAGCCTGTTCATGACCCAGAGCTGGCAGCTGGTGCTGAGCTGGGGCGTGTTTTCCGGCATCGGTTCGGGCTGCATCACCAATGTGCTGTCGGCCACCATCGTCAATCGCTGGTTTGTAAAAAATCGCGGATTGGTGATGGGATTGTTTGCCGCCTCCACCTCCACCGGCACTTTGGTTTTCATTCCCATCCTGTCGGCCATCGCCCAGGATCACGGCTGGCAGCTGGTGGTGAGCTGCGTCGCGATCGCCATGGCGCTGCTGATTCCGGTGGTGTTTTTCCTGTTGCCGGAATGGCCCGCCGATGTCGGCCAGGTGCCGTTCGGCGCCGATCCCGGTCACCCGCCCGAAATCCGGGAGCGCAAGAATCCCCTGAAGGCCGCGTTTGGCGCATTGGGCGAAGGCGTGAAGTCGAAGCCCTTCTGGCTCCTGGCCATCACCTTCTTTGTCTGCGGCTTCACCACCAATGGGCTCGTGGGCACGCACATGATCGCGCTGTGCCACGATCACGGCATGGAAGCGGTGGCGGCGGGCGGACTGCTGGCCATCATGGGCCTGCTCGATCTGGTCGGCACCACCGCTTCGGGCTGGCTGACCGACCGCATCGACCCGCGCAAGCTGTTGTTCGCCTATTACGGGCTGCGCGGGCTGTCGCTGATCTACCTGCCCTTCGCCAATTTCACCTTCTATGGCCTGTCGCTGTTCGCGGTGTTCTATGGCTTGGACTGGATCGCCACCGTGCCGCCGACCCTGGCCATCGCCAACAAGGTGTTCGGCACCAAAAAGGCGCCCATCCTGTTCGGCTGGATTTCGGCCAGCCACCAGATCGGGGCGGCCAGCGCCGCCTTCTTCGCGGGTGCCTCGCGCACCGCCACCGGGTCTTACCTGGACTCGTTTGTCATCGCCGGCTTCGTGGCATTGGCTGCCGCCTTCCTGGCCCTGATGATCAGCACCAGGGGCACCGATCACGCCCCGGCGGCAGCTTAGGATCGGCAAGACTTGCCGCCCGCCGGGCCGGCCATTTCGAACACTGTTCAAGCAATTGATTTAAATGGAATATTTTCGCGACCCGTCCGGCACGAAACTGGCAAAGACATGCGCGTACCACAAAGGCAGAAGCCGGATATCGGACAGCTTCTGCGTGAAGGTCGCCTGGATCGAGAACTTCGCGGCGCCCGACGACAGCTTGGCCAGGGCCGAGTTGACGTTGGTGAGCGAGGTCTGGATCACGGAGATCAGGGCAGAGGCCTTGGCCTGGGTGGAGATCGTGGACGTGGTCTTGATCGTCACGATCGAGCCCGACAGCTTCAGGTTCTGGGCCTGGGCCGTGATACGGCGGGTGCCGTCCGAGGACGCCAGGGCCTGAACCTGATTCGTCGAACCGTCGACCAGGTTGAAATTGTTGAAGACGGCGTTCTTGACGATCGTGGAAATCTGATCGCGCAGGGCCGTGAAGTTCGCGTTCAGCGCCTGACGGCTCGCGGTATCCAGCGAGGGGTCAGCAGCGGACAGCGCCTTCTGCTTCAACTGGATCAACAAGTCCGAAATCGACTGGCCGGCCGAAAGGGCGACGTCGATGGCGGACGAACCGTTATTGAGGCTGTTGATCACCGAGGAATAGCCGGCCACAGAGCCGCGCTGGTTTTGGGCAATAGCGTAAATCGCGCCATCATCCTTCGCCGTTGCGACCTTGAGACCGCTATTGATGCGAGCCTGGGTCTGATCAAGCTGACCCTGGGTGGCATTCAGGTACTGCAGCGCAACTTGCGCGCCGGTGTTGGTGTTGACGCTAAAAGACATACGAATTCTCCGTTCTTCTGGTGGTGGACCACGCGTTCTGCGGGTCCTTGGGACAGATGACCCGCAGGAACTTTTGCAACGCCCGTGCCACTCCGTTAACTGCGCAAACCATTGATATTACGCGGTTAATTTCCTTAATCAGCCGGTTACCATTAGGCATCCCTTGCCGGTTGAGGCAGTTATTGCCGGTCCGACCGGGCAAGAAAAAACCGGCGCTGTTGCCAGCGCCGGTTTTGAATTCTCAAGTCTTTGAGCGGCGGGTTTACGACGCCTGGAGACCTTGCATGATCGTGCGGTTGATCTCGATCAGCGGATCCAGCGGCGCCTTTTCGCGCGTGACACTGCGCGAATATTTGGCGACCCACAGCGACAGCGAAATGATCTTGGCGCGCACATCCTGGGTCAGGGTGTTGCGGTCGTCCATGCAGTCGGCGGCGAGCGTGCGCCACAGCTTGCGATTCCAGTCCACCGCTTCGACCAAGGGAGCGCCGGCGGCGTTGGATTCCTTGGCGGTGAGCAGCGCGCCGGTGACCTGGCCGAACAGTCGGTATTCGGTCACGCGCGAATCTTCGGTGGCGGCCTGGGTGGCCTTATAGGCGTTAAGGCTCATAGCTGAGACGCTCCTGTTCCAAGTCGAAAAGCTTCCGGCAGGCGATCAGCGCCTTGTAATAGGCGCCCTGGGCGACATCGCGGCTGATGTCCACGCAGGTGCCCAGAATGGCGGGCGTGTTGATGGCACCCATGAACTCAGTCATGCGCAGGGCAAATTCGTTATAGGGTTCTTCGCTGGCTTCGCCGTCCAGATACATCATCATGATGGCCAGATAGATGCGCCGCGCCGGTGTGTTGGCGCCTTCGGGCTGCATGATATCCTTTTCACGCAGCACGCACGCCTTGTTCTGGATCACCAGACTGGTGCGTTTGTCGCCATTGGCCAGAACCGCGCCATTCAGCACGAATTTCTCGCCAGGCTTTAAGGACAATTTCAGCGGCATAATGCGCTTCCCCTTCAATCGAAGACGACTGTACGCATGCGGCGGTTAACAAAAGCCTGTCACTTTGCAGGCAGTTATTTACGAATGGTTAAACATGAGAATTGCGGAAGCTCGGCAAATCGGCTTCTTCCAGGACCAGCTCGAACGGGCGGCCGCGCCCATCCGGGCTCCAGCCCGCCTCGATGGCCAGGCGCACGCCGGCGGTCAGCATGTCGGCGGTGACTTTGGGCTTTTCGGGAAAGCGCGACGCGTGGCGCTGCTTCTCAAAGGGAAATTGCAGGACCAGCTCGCGCCAGACCTTGCGCTCGCCATGGCGGGTGAGCGCTTCGTCATACTTCATGACACTGAGGCGCAACCCGATATCGCCATGGGTGGTTCCCCAGGCCGGCTCGCTCTTGACGTGCCAGATCAGCGCGATGCCGTCCACCGTCAGCTGGCCGCCCAATTTCCTGTTCGTGCGCTTGGTCATGGCCGTTCATACCACAGGGGCGCACAAACGGCGCTACGCCTGCTGCGCGGCCTCGAAGAGCCTATTGCTGCTGTTGTTGCTGCTGGTGATACAGCCGTTCCGGCATGGAGGCGGTCGACGTCGGCGTCACCATGGGGCGCGCCACTTTCAGGAAATCCTCGTGACGCACCGGCGCCTGGGTCGGTTCCAGCGACACGGCGATGGAAAGCTCGCTGTCGGCGTCACCCTTGTAGGTACCGCGGGTGGGGGGCACATCGGCGTAATCGCGGCCGACGGCGGCGCGGATATGGCGCTCGCCCGCCATGATATTGTTGGTGGGATCAAAACCCACCCAGCCCAGCGACGGCAGATAGGCTTCCACCCAGGCATGGGTGGCATTGGCGGCGGATCGGTCGCGTGCGCCCTTGTGATAGAGATAGCCGGAGACGTAGCGGCAGGGGATGCCCCAGCTGCGCGCGATCGCCGTCATGATATGGGCGAAGTCCTGGCAGACGCCGCGCCGCTGTTCCAGTGCCACATCGATGGGCGAATTCACTTCGGTGACGCCGGGTTCATATTCAAAGGAATCGTAGATGCCGCGCTGCAGGGCTTTCAGCGCGCTGAGGGGGTCGCCAACCGGCTTTTGCAGGTCGGCAATCTTCATGAAGCTTTCCAGCTCCGGCGACATGCGCGCGAAACGCGAATCTTCCAGCATGTCGAAATGATCGTCGCTGAGATTGAAGCCGTTGTAGCGGCTCCACTCCAGGGGATCGAGCGCATCCGGCCAGGCCGGCATCTGGCCGATTTCGACGGTGGCCTGGGCCTCGATGCGCAGCTCTTCATGCTCGCGGAGCAGGTTGAAGTGGTAGACCGCGTTGCCCAGGTGATCGGTATAGGCATAGAGCTGGGCGCGCGGATTGGTGGAAATCTGGAAGGAGCGCAAGGTCTGCGGGCCTTCGGAACGCGGCTGCATGCGCAGCTCCATCACCGACTCGCGGACCGGCCCGGAATAGCGAAAGCGCGTCACATGGCGGATGGAGTAGAACATTACAGAACCGTCTCCGCGCCATATGTGATGTAGGACGAATACAGCGCCTTGTGAATCTGCTCGCACTGCTTGGTGATGTCGGCGATGAAAGCGGCAACACCGCCGCTCATCAGTTCATCCACTTGTCCGAAATCCACCGCCGCCTTCAGCCGGCCGGCAAGGCGTTCGACCGCGGCACGGCGGGCCGGCGGCGCGCCCGGCACCACGCGCGCCAGCGCTTCGGTCATGCGGTCTACCGAGAAGCAAATGGAATGGGGGAATTCGGAATCGAACAGCAGGAATTCGGCGATCTTCTGCGGCCGGATCGAAGCGGTATATTGCTTGGTATAGGGCTCGAAGGCGGTGCAGAATTTCAGGAGCACCAGCCAGTCGACATATTTGGGCCCATTGCCGGTCTGCGCGGCGGTGAAATGAATATCCAGCAGCCGGCCCAGCTGCTGCACCCGCTCGATGTGGCGGCCCAGTTCCAGGAAGTACCAGCCTTCGCCGTGGCTGAGGGTGGAATAGGTCACCCCTTCCAGGGCGTGCATTTCCTCCAGCGATTCGCGGAACAGCCTGGCCGGCGTATGGACCCAGATGGAGTCCATGGTGACGGGCGCCAGGCGCAGATACAGCCGGTTGAGATTTTCCCACACTTCGTTGGACAGGGCCTCGCGCACCTGGCGGGCATTGTCGCGCGCCAGCGACAGCGAGGTAATCAGCGAATTGTCATTGTCGCGGTCAAAGGCCAGGTGCCGGGTGATGGCGAAAGCGTCCAGGTGCAGCGGCGCGTTCTTGACGCCGGTCAGGGACTGGGTGACGCGCGCCCAGCTGGCGGCGGCATCCTCGGGCGTCTGCTCCACCATGGATTCCAGCTTCACCGCGATCAGCCGGGCGGTGTGCTCGGCCCGCTCGATATAGCGGCTCATCCAATAGAGGGAGTCTGCGACGCGCGACAACATCTACTGGCTCAGCACCCAGGTATCTTTGGAACCGCCGCCCTGGCTGGAATTCACCACCAGGCTGCCGCGCTTGAGCGCGACGCGCGTCAGGGCGCCCGGCACCAACTTGGTTTCGGCGCCATGCAGGATGAAGGGACGCAAGTCCACATGTCGAGCTTCGATGCCGTTGCCGACAAAGGTGGGGGCGGTGGAAAGCTGGATGGTGGGCTGGGCGATATAATTTTCCGGATCGGCACGGATCTTCTCGGCGAAGTCCTCGCGTTCCTTGGTGGAAGCATGCGGGCCGATCAGCATGCCATAGCCGCCGGATTCGCCCACCGCCTTGACCACCAGCTTGTCGAGATTGCCCAACACATGCTGCAGCGACTTCTCTTCGCGGCACAGGAAGGTCTCGACATTGTCCAGAATCGGCTCTTCGGCCAGATAATAGCGGATCAGGCGCGGCACATAGGCATAGACGGCCTTGTCGTCGGCCACGCCGGTGCCCAGCGCATTGGCGATCATCACATTGCCGGCGCGATAGGCGTTGAACAGGCCGGGCACGCCCAGCGCGGAGTCTTCGCGGAAGATCAAGGGGTCGATGAAATCGTCATCAATGCGGCGATAGATGACGTCGATGCGCTTCAGGCCTGATGTGGTGCGGGTATAGACGACATTGTCGTTGACCAGCAGGTCGCGGCCTTCCACCAGCTCCACGCCCATCTGGCGCGCCAAAAAGGCATGCTCGAAATAGGCGCTGTTGAAAACACCCGGCGTCAGGATGGCGATGGAGACGTCTTCGTGGAACGGCGTCAGCGAACGCAGGGTCGCCAGCAACTCCAGCGGATAATGTTCAATCGGGCGCACGCCCATGGAGCGGAACACCGCCGGGAAAGCGCGGCGCGCTACGTCGCGGTTGGCCAGCATGTAGCTGACGCCCGACGGCACGCGCAGATTGTCTTCCAGCACGACAAAGTCGCCGGCTTCGTTGCGGATCAGATCGCTGCCGCAGATGTTCACATAGGCGCCGTGCGGCACCGGGATGCCACGCATCTCGCGGCGGTAATGCTTGGAGCCGTAGATCATGGAGCGCGGCACCACCCCGTCCTTCAGCACCCGGCCATCGGTATAGATGTCGCGCAGGAAAAGATTCAGGGCATGGATGCGCTGGGTCAGTCCGCGCTCGATGCGGTCCCATTCGCGGGCGGTGACGATGCGCGGCAACAGGTCGGTGGGGATGATCCGCTCGGTGGCCTGGTTGTCGTTGTAGACGGTGAAGGTGATGCCCTGGTGCAGGAAGCTCTGCTCCACCGCCTGCTGGCGGCGGTTCAGCTCTTCCAGCGGCAGGCTGGAAACTCTGGAGTCGATGGCGGCATAGGTCGCGCGGGCCTGGCCATCGCGCGAGAACATTTCGTCAAAGGGTTTGCCCAGTTCGTAATTGGCGTAAGGCGCATCGACCCCGGGCTGAGAGATACGTCCGGTGCCGGCCACGATATCGGGCCCGCCAAAATCTTCGGTATTCGCGAAAACTTCATGCTGCATAAGCGAAGTCTGCGCAGAGGCCGGGGCGTCTCGCAAGCGTTGAAAGCATTTTGGGATAACGCAGAGTGCAGCTGTCGGGTGCGGCAGATCGGAGCAGCCGCCGCGCACGGCGTTTCATCTATCGGTACAAGGACGGATCATCTACCCAAATCATTGAATCTAAATGGGTTCTAGACCTGGTCGGCCAGGGCCAGCATGGCCGCTTGGTTGGGCCGCGCCGCCACCGCAACCTGCGCGAACGATATCTGGGTCAGTGCCTGGGCCGTGGCGGGACTGATGCACATGGCGGTGAGGTTTTCGGTCGGCAAGCCATCGGCCAGCACGCCGAAGATGCGCGCGCTGCGGGGCGAGAAGAACATCGCCGCATCCAGCGCCTTTTCCTGCAGGGCTTTTCGCGCGTCATCCGGCAGGCGCGTGGCCGGTTCAATGCCGTACAGGGCGCAGCGCTGCACCTTGAAGCCACGCAAACCGAGATTTTCCGCCAGGGTCCCCGGCGCGTCATGGCCGCAGACATGCAGCAACACGCCCTTGTGCGCGGCCCAACGGGTGGCCGCTTCCGCCAGCGCCTTGGCGTCGCCATCGGCATTGCGGACTTCGGTGAACCCGCTTCTCTGGGCTTCTTCGGTGGTCTGCGGTCCCACCGCAAAGATGGAAAGATCGCGCCGCTTGGTGCGGCGGACCAGTGCGCGGATGCCGTTGGCGCTGGTGGCCAGCACCGCCTCGACACCGTCCAGGTCCAGCTCGGGCCCGTCCTCGAAACGCGGCGTCAGCAAGGGCGCCAGTAGCGCGGCATGGCCGTGCTCGGCCAAGCGAGCTGCGATTTCCCGGCCGTCTGCCAGGGGCCTGGTGACGAGAATTCTCATAGGGGCGCTCTCAATTTGGCGCTTTGGGGAATTTCGGCGTAAAGCACCCCGCAATGACGGGCAAGCCTCTCACAATTCTAGGCATCGAGACCAGCTGCGATGAAACCGCGGCCGCGGTGGTGCGAGGGTCCGCGCCAGGACCAGGCGAAATCCTGTCCAATGTGGTGTTCAGCCAGATCGAGGCGCATGCACCCTATGGTGGGGTGGTGCCGGAAATCGCCAGCCGCGCGCATCTGGAAATACTGGACAATATCGTCGACCGCGCCCTGGCCGAAGCCAAGATCAGCCTTTCCGAACTGGACGGCATTGCCGTCACGGCCGGGCCCGGGCTGATCGGTGGGGTGATGGTGGGACTGACCACCGCCAAGGCGCTGGCGCTGGGCACCGGCAAGCCACTGGTTGCGGTCAATCACCTGATGGGTCATGCGCTGACGGCGCGGCTGACCCATGGCGTGGAATTTCCCTTCGTGCTTTTGCTGGTATCGGGCGGCCATTGCCAGTTGGTCGGCGTGGGCGGGATCCATGATTTTCGCCTGTATGGATCGACCATCGACGATGCGGTGGGCGAAGCCTTCGACAAGACGGCGAAGATCTTGGGCCTGCCATATCCGGGCGGCCCCGCGGTGGAAGCAGCGGCAAGGAATGGCAATCCGCGCGCCTATGAATTGCCGCGTCCCATGAAAGGCCGCGCCGGCGCGGACTTTTCCTTTTCAGGCTTGAAAACGGCGCTGCGCCAATTGGCCGAAACGGACATCAGCGTGGAGGATGCCAGCGCCAGTTTCCAGGCCGCGGTGATCGATATCCTGCGCGATCGCACGCGCATTGCGATGCAGATGTTCCGCAAAGATTTTCCGGAGGGCAACACGCTGGTGGTCGCCGGCGGCGTCGCCGCCAACCAGGCGATCGGCGCCGGCCTGAACCGGCTTTGCGCGGATGAAGATTTTACCGCCCTCATTCCACCCCCCAGGCTCTGCACCGACAATGCGGCGATGATCGCCTGGGCGGGGGTGGAACGTTTGTCAGCCGGCGGCGCGGGCGATGCGCTGTCGACCTCTCCAAGAGCCAGATGGCCCCTGGCCGAAACGACGGCTTAGATCGAGGCCGCGATGGTCAGCAGGCCCATCACGCCTACCAGGGTGATGGTGGCGGCCTGGAAGACTTCGGCGACAAGGTTATTGCCGCGTTCGCCCGGCAGGGGGGACTGGGTACGGATAGTGGGGTTCTTCATGTGCTACTTCTTCGGCATTCGCCCCAAAACACAGGCTTGAGGAACTCTTTGCTGCGGCGCATATAAGCTCGTGAGAATTGCAAATAGATGAATGCTAGTTATTCGTTTGGCGAATGGGTTGAGTCAGAGAAGGCGTTTAACCCTTTGAAATGTCACGATAGCAATTATCTTGTGCGCATGCCCTGCCTATCAGCACAGAAGGAACGGAAAGTTTGAAAATCGCGACCTGGAACATCAATTCGGTGCGGCATCGCATCCATCTGGTGACCCGCTTCCTGCGCGATGAGCAGCCGGACGTTTTGTGCCTGCAGGAGACCAAGGTGCTGAACGAGCTTTTCCCGGCGGAGGCTTTTCGCAAGCTGGGATATGTCCACCAGGCGATCCACGGCCAGAAGGCCTATCACGGGGTCGCGATCCTGGCGAAAAAGCCGTTCCGCGAAAGCGGCATCCAGGATTTCTGCCGCGAAGGCCATGCCCGCCACATGGGCGTGACCCTGGACAATGGCGTGGCGCTGCACAATTTCTATGTCCCGGCCGGCGGCGACATTCCCGACCCCGCCAAGAACGAGAAGTTCGCCCACAAGCTGCACTTCCTGGCGGAGATGGAAAAGTTCTTCGCCAAACGCAAGAAGAGCGATCCCGCCATCCTGGTAGGCGACCTGAACGTGGCGCCGCTGGAAAATGACGTGTGGAGCCACAAGCAGTTGCTGGACATTGTCAGCCACACGCCGGTGGAAACCAAACTGCTGGGCGCGGCGCAGGCGGCGCTGGACTGGACCGATGCCACCCGCCATTTCATTCCGCCGGACGAGAAAATCTATAGCTGGTGGAGCTATCGCGCCGCCGACTGGGAAGCGTCAGACCGCGGCCGTCGCCTGGACCATGTCTGGACCAGTCCCGGCCTGAAGGGTGCGCTGACCTCGCAGAAGATCGTCAAGAAGATGCGCGGCTGGCAGAAGGCTTCGGATCACGTTCCTGTGGTGGTGGAGCTTTCGGTTTGAAGATCGCGCTGCTGCGCCACGGCCCGACCGAATGGAACGCGGCGGGGCGTATCCAGGGTCATACCGACATTCCGCTCAGCGATGCGGGCCTGGCCAGGATGTGCGGCCTGCGCCTGCCCTTCGCCCATCCGCGCCTCTATGCCAGCCCCTTGCTGCGCGCCCGCCAGACGGTGGAAGCGCTGGGGCTTGACGAAGCGGTGCTGGATGCGCGGCTGATGGAACAGAATTGGGGCGCCTGGGAAGGTTTGACGCGGGAGGAGATTTTTTCCCGCCACGGCAGCGATGCGTTCGAGAAAGCCGGTTCGAAAGCCGGCGAAGCTTTTCGTCCCGGCGGCGGGGAATCCACCGGCGAGATGCATGCGCGGGTGGCGGCATTCCTGACGGATGTGGCGCAAGGCGGCGACGATGCCGTGGCCATCGCGCATCTGGGCGTGCTGCGCGCGGCCTATACGCTGGCTACCGCCTGGGACATGGCGACGCCGATGCCCGCCGATCTGGATGTATCGAAGATCCTGTTGCTGACGCTGGACGCGAACGGCGCGGTGAGGATTGAAGCGCTCAATCTGGAATTCGCGGTGTGGGACGGCATTGCGGCCCGCCCAAGCTCGCCGCGCTCGTAGCTTTCGCAGGTCCACCGGACCTGCTCACGCGCCTTCGGCGCGCCGCTACTCTCACCGCCAGAATGGACTCACACGCTTGAACTTGTTGTAACGCTTGAGCGCGCTGGCGATGGCGCCCGGAGCTTGTGCCCCATACCAGCCGACCATCGCGCCGGCGGCATAGCGCAGTGCGACGTCTTCGTCCTTCCTGGGCTTGCCGCGAAGCAGGTCGCCGACCACCCGGCGCACATTGGCGGTGTCATTGAGATCACCCAGATGGTTCTGCAGGGCGCGCAGCTTTTTCAGGTAAGCCTTTACCTTGCGCTTGCGGTAAATGGGCGCGAAGAATTCGGCGGTGTAGCGCAGCTTTTTCAGGGCGATGCGCAGCCGGTGCATGTCGCCTTCTTCGGCGCTGCGCGCCGTACGCCCGCGCTTTTTCACCCGCGCCACCTGGCGGTCCATCATGCGGCGCGCCGCGCGCGGCAGGCGCTTGTCCCGACTCAGCGGCAATTGCGACGAGGCCAGGCCGGCGACATCATCGGTGAAAAGTTCAAAATCGGCGCTGGCAATGCAGGCCGCCGCCGCGCTCCAGGCCTCGTCGCGCGCGCTTTCCGCGCGGGCACGCAAAGCCGCAAGCCCATCGCCGACGCCGGACTTGACGCTGAACTGGGGGGAGCCTTCCAGAAGCTTGCCGACAAACACGTCCAGGTCGCGCGCCGGCGCCAGCCGCCCCGACAATATCTTGGCGCGGCCGCGAAGATCTTCCAGCCAGTCCTGCTCGAACTCCTGTCCGAAGGCGCCCAGCACGACTTCCAGCCGGCGGAAGGCGACGCGCAGCTGGTGCAAGCCTTCCACCGAACGCCCGGCACGCAAGGTGGCGGCGTTGGCGGTGATCTGGGCCAGGCAATCCAGCAGAGTGGTGCGGAAGGCATCTTCCGGCCGCATGGAACGGGACAGGTGCGCGGGAGCCGCCTTCACCGGCTTGATCGGCCCCAGATTGCGGCGGACCAGGGAATGAATTGTGGCGCGGGGATCGTCCATGTTGGCCACGCTAGACGCAACGCGCGGCGGGGTGCAATCGCGCTAGATGGGCCGAATGGGCAATCCGGCGCTTTTTAGTGCCATTTTGGCTTCCGCGATGCTGACTTCGCCGAAATGGAAGATGGAAGCGGCCAGCACAGCGCTGGCATGGCCCTTTTTCACGCCATCCACCAGGTCCTGGACATTGCCCACCCCGCCCGAGGCGATCACCGGCACGGACACCGCATCCGACACGGCGCGGGTCAGGTCCAGGTCATAGCCGGACTTAACCCCATCGCGGTCCATGGACGTGAGCAGGATTTCGCCCGCGCCATAGCCGACCAGCTTTTTGGCATGCTCCACGGCATCGATGCCGGTGGGCTTGCGCCCGCCATGGGTGAAGATTTCGTAGTTGCCCTTTTCGCCCTTCTTGGCGTCGATCGCCGCGACGATGCACTGGCTGCCGAACTTCTCGGAGGCTTCTTTCACAAATTCGGGCCGTGACACGGCGGCAGTGTTGATCGAGACCTTGTCGGCGCCGGCCAGCAAAAGCGCGCGGATATCTTCCAGGGTGCGCACTCCGCCACCTACCGTCAGGGGCATGAAGCAGACTTCCGCGGTGCGATGGACGACATCCAGCAGGGTGCCCCGGTTTTCGTGGCTGGCCGTGATGTCCAGGAAACAGAGTTCGTCGGCACCTTCCTTGTCGTAAAGGATGGCCTGCTCCACCGGATCGCCGGCGTCGCGCAGGCCTTCGAAATTGACGCCCTTGACGACACGGCCGTCCTTCACGTCCAGGCAGGGAATTATTCGGACCTTCAACATTACATACGTCCCTTCGCCATGGCGGCGATGTTCATCAATACGCGCCCCGTCACCGCTTCGGCCGGAACGCCGGTGGTGCGGGTCAGGCTTTCCGCGTCCAGCAGCATGTCCAGCGCCTCGCCCAGCTTGTCGGTGTTCCAGCGCTGCGCCTGGTTCTTGAACGCCTGGCTCCGCGAGAAATGCACCGGCGGCCGCAGCCTTTTCATCACATTGTCGATGGTCTCGCCGCGGTTGGCGCTTTCGCGCGCCTGCACCAAGCGCTGGAAATGCCCCATGGCGCTGCGCAACACCTGGGCCGGCGCGACATCCGACACCCATAATCTTTCGAGCTCGCGGTCCAGCTTGACCAGATCGCCGCCGGCCGCCGCATCACAGGCGCTTTCGCTGCGCGCCTCGGCCTCATCGCCCATCACGGCGCGCACATCTTCCAGCGTGACCTGTTTCTTGCCATGCATGTAGAGCAGCAGCTTTTCGATTTCCCGCCGCGTCACGCCGCGGTCCGAACCCAAACGCGACACCGCGTCTTCCAGCGCATCGGGCGCAATCGACAGGCCTTCGGCCCGCAACGCATCGCGCACCACATCGCCCAGGTCGCGTACCGAGTCCGGATAGCATTGCACAGCCGCGGCGGTCTTGTGGGCATCGAAGATCTTGCGCAGGGCGGAAGTCTTAGCCAGATCGCCCGCCTCGATCACGACCAAAGCATCTCCCCTGGGATCGTCCGCAAAGGATTCCAGCAAGTCCGCCAGATCGTTGCCGGCGCCGCGCACCCGCACCACCCGGCGCCCACCCATCATGGAAATGGCGGCGGCCTCGTCGGCCAGCCGCGCCGGATCGGCCAGCAAGGTGCTTTCGCTGAGGTCGGCGACATTGAAGGCGTCGGTCAGGTCGGGCACCACGCTTTTGAGCAGCTTCTCGGCCCGTTCCTGCACCAGGCCGGCATCGGGGCCATAGACCAGCGCCAGGGTCAGGCCCTTGGGCGGGCTCGCCACATAGCGGTCGGCCTCGTGACTCTTGACGATCATTTTCTGTGCTGCCGGAACCAGACGCCCAGATCGAGCTGGATGCGCTGGGCGATATCCTGGGCCGCGCGCTTGGTGGAATCCTGCTGCGCCACCAGGCTGGCGTAAGGCGAATTGACCCCGTTATAGGCCGACAATTCGGTCTGGTTGCCGGTGGTCAGCATATTGCCGCGCGCGTCACTGAGCGTATAGCGCGCGTCCAGGGTGGTATTGTAGCGGGTGATGGTGGCGTCGTTCTGCAGCGCGATGCCCTGGCTGTTTTCGTTCAGCACGATCTTGAGACGATAGACCTTGCCCGAGGTCTCGCCGTCCGAATGCAGCAGGTCGATCAGGGTATTGCGCAGTTCATAGCCGTCGCGGTCGGCAATCGGCTCGACAAAGATGGAGGCCATTTCCGGCGCCAGGTTGGAACGGCCATACATGGGACGAAAACCGCAACCCGCCAGCAGTACACACGCTGCGATGATGGCCGTTCTCTTCATACGACTATGTTCACAATCCTGTTGGGCACCACAATCACTTTCTTGGGCGTCTTGCCTTCCAGGGCACGGATCACGCCCTCGTCCGCCAGCGCGGCGGCTTCCACCGCCGCGGGCTGGGCATCCTTGGCCATGGTGATTTCGCCGCGGCGCTTGCCGTTGACCTGGATCGGCAGGGTGACGCTGTTGGACACGGTCAGGGCCGGATCGTGCTTGGGCCAGGAGGTTTCCGCCACCAGCTTCGTATGACCCAGTGCCTGCCAGCAGCTTTCGGCCAGATGCGGCATCATCGGCGCCGACAGCAGCACCAGGGCTTCCAGGGCTTCACGGCGCGCCGAGGGATTGGCCGCTTCAGAGCTGCCGATGGTGTTGGCCAGGGTATAAAGCTGGGCCACCGCGCTGTTGAAGCGCAGATTGTCCAAGTGATCGGTCACCGCGGCGATGGCCTTGTGCGCCGCCTGGCGCAGCGTTTTGGAAACTTCGTCATCGCCGGACGCCGGCGTTCCGGGTGCCGCCAGGCCTTCGATTTCGGTGCACAGCCGCCAGATGCGGTTGACGAAACGCCAGCAGCCTTCGGCCCCGGCATCGGTCCATTCAATGTCGCGCTCCGGCGGGGTATCCGAGAGCATGAACCAGCGTATGGTATCGGCGCCGTAATCGGCGATGATGGTTTCCGGCGCGATCACATTCTTTTTCGACTTGGACATCTTCTCGGACGCGCCGATGGTGATCTCCGCCCCGGTGTCGCGCTGGAACGCCTTGCCGTCGCGCTTTTCGATCTCGTCGGCCTGGACCCAGTTGCCGGCCGCATCCTTGTAGGTCTCGTGGCAGACCATGCCTTGCGTGAAAAGACCGGCGAAAGGTTCGGCCACATTGACCATGCCCAGCTTGGCCATGGCACGGGTGAAATAGCGCGCATACAGAAGATGCAGAATGGCGTGCTCGATGCCGCCGATATACTGGTCCACAGGCAGCCAGTAATCCGCCGCCGCCTTGTCCACCGGCTCGTCCGCGGCCGGATTGGTGAAACGCACGAAATACCAGGACGAGTCCGCGAAGGTATCCAGCGTATCGGTGTCGCGGGTCGCCGCGCCCTTGCAGGTCGGGCAGGTCGTGGTCTTCCACGCCGTGTCGGCATCCAGCGGATTGCCCTTGACGTTGAAGTTGATCACATCGGGCAACTTCACCGGCAGCTGGTCCTTGGGCACCGGCACCACGCCGCACTTGGCGCAATGGATCATCGGAATCGGGCAGCCCCAGGGACGCTGGCGCGACACCAGCCAGTCGCGCAGCCGGTAATTGACCGTGCGCTCGCCGATGCCGTCCTTTTCCAGGCGCGCGGCGACCTCGGCCTTGGCCGCTTCCACCGTCATGCCGTCCAGGAAGCGCGAATTGGCCAGCTTGCCGGGACCGGTATAGGCCTCCGCGGCCACAGCGAATATCTTGGGATCGGCATCCGACGGCACCACCACCGGGGTCACCGTCAGCTTGTATTTGCGGGCAAAATCCAGGTCGCGCTGGTCATGCGCCGGGCAGCCGAAGATCGCGCCGGTGCCGTAGCCCATCAGCACGAAATTGGCCACCATCACCGGCAGCTTCCAGTTCGCATCAAACGGATGCGCCGCGGTCAGGCCGGTGTCATAGCCGCGCTTCTCTGCCTTTTCGATATCGGCTTCGGCGGTGCCGACATGGCGGCATTCCTCGATGAAGGCGGCGAGCTTGGAATCTGTCTTCGCCAGTTCCTGCGCCAGGGGATGTTCCGGCGACAGCGCCACGAAGGAGGCGCCGAACAGGGTGTCTGGCCGTGTCGTGAACACATCCAGCGTCTGCGCGTTCGACAAGGTGAACTGGAAGCGCAGACCTTCGCTGCGCCCGATCCAGTTCTTCTGCATGGTGCGGACTTTTTCCGGCCAGCGGTCCAGCGTGTCCAGCCCCTGCAGCAGCTCATCGGCAAAGCCGGTGATCTTGAAGAACCATTGGCTGAGCTTGCGCCGTTCCACCAGCGCACCCGAACGCCAGCCGCGGCCGTCGATCACCTGCTCGTTGGCGAGCACGGTCATGTCGACGGGATCCCAGTTCACATCCGCTTCGCTGCGATAGACGAAGCCGGCCTTGTAGAAATCCAGGAACAGCTTCTGCTGCTGGTGATAATATTCCGGATCGCAGGTGGCGAATTCGCGCGACCAGTCCAGCGACAGGCCCATCATCTTGAGCTGCTCGCGCATCGCCGCGATGTTTTCATACGTCCAGTCGCGCGGGCTTACGCCCTTGTCGCGCGCGGCATTTTCCGCCGGCAGGCCGAACGCGTCCCAGCCCATGGGATGCAGCACGTTATAGCCCTGGGCGCGGCGGAAGCGGGCGATGACATCGCCCATGGTGTAGTTGCGCACATGGCCCATATGGATGCGCCCCGATGGATAGGGGAACATCTCCAGCACATAGGCTTTGGGCTTGTCCGAATGCGCGGGTGTGACGAACAGGGCGCGCGCGTCCCATTCTGCCTGCCAGTGCTTTTCCGATTCCTTGGCGTTGTAGCGCGCCATCAGCGCTGCTCCTTAGCCCTGCTGGCCGAGCGTGGCCAGGCGCAACTCGCGGGCGCGGGTCAGGATCGAGTCTTCCAGCTTGTGCGCGGTGTCAGCGCTGGGCGCCGCATCCTGCCAGGCGTTGCCAGCGCGCACCTGGCGGAACACCACGACCTTCAGGCCGTCGGCGCGCAAGGAGCGGTCCATGATGTAGATGGTGACTTTCAGCCGCTCATCGGGGCTGGTGGGCGCGACATACCATTCCGAAATGATCACGCCGCCGAACGGATCGGCCGATTGCAGCGGCAGGAAGGACAGCGTGTCCAGCGAGGCGTGCCACAGATAGGAGTTCACGCCCAGGGTCATGCGGGTGGAGCCGCTGGCGATGGAGGTGCCGGTGTCCATCTCCCGGGTGCCGTCATTCGACGAGCCGCCGCAGCCGGCCAGGACCAACGCACACAACAAGGCAGGCAGAACTCGCATTGGGCGTCTTTTCCTTTGGGGCGGGCCGCTGCTGATGGTCAGTGAGCGCCGACCCCACGGCTTATAGCGGCGGGGCCTTGCGCGCGCAACGGCGCTAACCTTGCCCCGTAAAGCAGGGTTTAGCTTATACAGCAAAGACTTAGGAGGTCCACGCATTGCCGGTCCGTAACCTCTTCTTGCCGGCCCTTCTGGCGGCGGCGGGCACCGCCCTGAACCCAGCGGTGGCCCAGACGCAGACCTGGGCCCTGACCCAGCCGTTCTGGCCGGCCGGCAATGCCCAGCTGCGCCTGGACGGCGAAGTCTCGGGGGCGCTTTTTGGTCCCCGCCAGCCGGGCTGGAGCAGGGCGCGGGCCAGCGGCGCTGCGCTATGAGACCGACATCGGCGCGCTGTCGCTGGCCGGTTATGGCACGGTGTCGGAATCGCGCGCCGAGCACAAGCTGCCGGGCCAGGAAGGCGCCACGGCGTCGCAAAGGAAGTAACGATTGCCGCGCTCCCGCGCCTGGGCCTGAACGGCACGCAAGCGTCACTGGGATACAGGATTTCACCCAGCATCAACCTCGGCACCGGCTATCAGCATCTGAGCTATGGCCGCAGCAGTGGCGCTTTTCTCGACGGCAGCCGGCAATTGAAGATGGATGCGGTCTACCTGCATCTCAATCTGCACACGTCACAAGAGTGACGAGATCGCCGCAATGCCGCCGAAGGCCGGTGCCAGCAGCGCCGCATTCTGCGCCGTGACGCCGCCCAGCGCATAGACCGGCACGGGCGCATGGCTTGCGATGAATGCGGCGCGCAGCGGTGTCAGCGGCCTGGCATTTTTGTGGCTGGTGGTGGCGAAGACCGGCGACAGGAACACCGCGTCCAGCAGATGTGCGCCCATCAGCGCCCTGAGCGAGTGCGCCGACGCGGTGATGATCCAGTGCGGAAAAAGCGCCCGCCAATGGCCGGCTTCCTTCATGCGTTTTTCCGGCAAATGGAGACCCGCCGCGCCAATCCGTGCCGCCAGCGCCGGATCATCGGCGATCAGCATCGGGGCGATGCCGCGCAGCGTTTCCGCCAGCGCCAGACGTTTTTCGGTATCGTGCCCGCGCACCACCACCACGCTGCCATGCGGCATGCGGCGCGCCGCAGCCGCCCAATCGGCCTTGCGCGCATCGGTCATCAGCACCAACGGCATGTCGGCGTTGAGAAGCGACTGATATCTGGCTAGGTTCGCGCGCATGACGGTTTCACAGAATCTCGGCGATATACTGGCGCGCATCGATGCGGCGCGAAAGGCCGCCATACAGCCGGCGCCCGCGACCATGCTGGTGGCGGTGTCCAAGACGGTGGATGAAGCGGGCATTCGCGAGGTGCTGGACGCTGGCCAGCGCCTGTTCGGCGAAAACCGGGTGCAGGAAGCAATGTCCAAGTTTCCCGCTTTGAAGAACGACTATCCCGACCTGGAATTGCACCTGATCGGTCCCTTGCAGACCAACAAGGTGAAGGAGGCGGCGGCGCTGTTTGACGTCATCCAGTCTCTTGACCGCCCCAGGCTTGCCGATGCCCTGGCTGCCGAGCGCGAAAAGTCAGGCCGCTGTCCGCGCCTGTTCATCCAGGTCAACACCGGCGAGGAACCACAAAAGGCCGGCGTGTTGCCCGCGGAGACCGCCGCCCTGATCGCCCAGGCACGCAAGCTGGACTTGCCGCTGGAGGGGCTGATGTGCATTCCCCCCGCCGATGACGACGCGGCGCCGCATTTTGCCTTTCTCGCAAAGCTCGCCCGCGATCACGGCCTTGCCAATCTCAGCATGGGCATGAGCGGGGATTTCGAGCTGGCGGTGAAGTTCGGCGCCACCCATGTACGGGTCGGCACCGCGATCTTCGGCACGCGCCAAAAAACAGATCAGCCGATCACGATCTGATCGCCGGGCACAAGCTGCTCCAGCGCTTCGACCAGGTCTTCGCGCTTCAGCGCCACGCAGCCGGCGGTGGGCGAAAAATCGGGCTTGGCATAGTGCAGGAAAATCGCGCTGCCCTTGCCGGGATAAACCGGATCGTCATTGAAGCCAATCACCGCCACCACGTCATACAGGTGATCGTCGCGCCACATAGTCTCGGCGCTGGCGGGATAGGGAAGCTTCACCAGGCGGTTGTAGAGCTGATCTTCCGGCGCATCGCACCAGCCGTCATCCTTGGCGATCTTCCACAGCGGCAAGGCGATCTGCAGGTTTTTCACCCGGTCGGCGCGGTAAAAGACTTCGCGGATGGGAAAAGCGCCCCGCGGGGTGACGCCGTCGCCCTCGCCGCCCTTGATGGCGATGCCGCCCGGTCCGATGGCGGCGCGGCGCTTGCCCGCGCCCCAGTCCAGCCATGCGCCGTCCTTGTCCGAGGTGACGATGAGATTCATGAAACGGTTATAGCGTCAGTTGACGCTGGCGAACACCGGCTGGGCCATGACTCCCATGGAGCGGCGATAGGCGTACAGCGCGCGGCTGGCGGTGTCGTTGTCCACGCCCTTGGATGACAGGGCGCTGGTCAGGGCTGCAATGTCGGGACCAGCGGCGGCAGGCGCAGCGGTGGCGACAGACATGTCCTGGAACGGCAGCGACGGCGTGTCCGCAGACAGCGCCGGCATGTTCAAGGCCGTTTCGCGCACGCCGACCTTGACGCTGGCGACGGCGGTGGTGCCATCGCCCTTGATCCAGGACATCGCGGTATCTTCGAAACTCTTGCCGGTTATGCCTTCGAACGCCACATCGGCGATCGAGCTCACCGCGCCCCACAGGCCCCCATACAGCGTGTCGCCGGCGATCTTCTCGATGGCGCCGATATGTTCGCCGGTCATGGCCCGATAGATGGTGCCGACCACGGGCAGGTGCTGCAGCGGATTTATCACGTCCAGAATGTGATGGAAGAAATCCTCGCCTTTGCCCGCGTCCGAAGACGCATCCTTGTTCGCGGTCACAGTCACGGCTTCGCTGACCCCGGAAACCGGGGAGCTGACCATGGCATGATAGACGGGGCTGTAGACGCTCATCGCAGCTGTACAAAGCAAGCGCCACGCCAGAATTTTTTGGCGCTATTGCTGGAATTTCATCGACGTGCGACCGGATGCAACCGGCAATATTTGCCGCTTTGGCCCGGGCCGGGTTAATCTTCGTCACCCCAACCCCCGTGACCGCATGGCGACCCGAATTCTTTTGGCCGAAAGTGACGATGTATTGCGCGCCGGCCTGGCCGAGCAGCTTGCACATGAAGGCTATGACGTGGTGGCGGCGGCTGATGCGCAAGCCGTGCGGGATGCGGTGCGCGAACCCCTGGCTTTCGCTATCATCGGCCTGGACGGGGGCGAGCAGCTTGCGGTGTCCTTGCGCGGGCAAGGCCTGTCCTGCCCGGTGCTGCTTTTGACCAACGGCGAAGCGGCAACGGCCTGCGAATCCCTGGTCCGGCCGTTCCGTTTTTCCACCCTGTTGCAGCGGCTGCATGCCCTGAACACCCATCATGCCCCGGCCAACGACGCGGCGGTGCGGATCGGGCCCTATACCTTCCATCCCAGCGCCAAGCTTCTGCAGGCTGAAGGCCGCAAGGTCCGGCTTACCGAGAAGGAAACCAATATCCTGAAGTTCCTGCATGCCAGCGCGGGCACCGTGCCGCGGGACATCCTGCTGCATGAAGTCTGGGGTTATGGCCCGGCGGTGGCGACCCACACCCTGGAAACCCACATTTACCGCCTGCGCAAGAAGATCGAGCAGGACCCGGCCAAGGCCCAGATCCTGCTCACCGAGGGCGGCGGTTACCGTCTCTCCGCCTAGGCATTAAGACTTTGTTTAACGCCCGTTAACCAGCCCGTCCCTAAAACGGGGGATGGGCAAAAAACCCGTAAAACCCGTCATTTACCGGCCGCGCCAGAAAGCCCGCGCGCCCGAGGCTGACGATGCGCCGGTCCCGCCCAAAACGGCCAAGCCCAAGCGGGCGAAAGCCGCCGCCACGCCGGCCCGATCCAAGGCACGGGCCACCTGGCCCTATGTGCTGATGATGCTGGGCGCCTGGGGCGTGATCTTCGGCGGACTGTTCTTTTCGCACTTCCTCTCCAGCCTGCCCGATGTCGGCAACCTGATGATCAGCGGCCCGTCGCAGGACGTCACCATCCTGGATGACCGCGGCCGGCTGATCGCGCGGCGCGGGCTGACGCAAGGCCAGATGGTGCGGGCCGAAGACCTGCCTGAATATGTGCCGGGCGCTTTCATTGCGATTGAAGACCGGCGCTTCCGCTCGCACTTCGGCATCGATCCCATCGGCCTGTCGCGTGCCGCGTTCCAGAACGCGATGACCGGTCATGTCGTGCAGGGCGGTTCCACCCTGACCCAGCAGCTGGCCAAGAACCTGTTCCTGTCCGCCAACCGCACCTTTGAACGCAAGATGCAGGAGGCCATGCTGGCCCTGTATCTGGAGCACCGCTACACCAAGAACCAGATCCTGACCCTGTATCTCAACCGGGTGTATTTCGGCGCCGGCGTTTACGGCATCGAGGCGGCGGCGCAGAAATTCTTCGGCAAGCATGCCAGTGAGCTGGGCCTGACCGAAGCCGCCATGATTGCCGGCAGCGTCAAGGCACCCGCCCGCTACAATCCCTTGTCCGATATCGATGCCGGTTTGAAACGCGCGCGCGTGGTGCTGCGGGCGATGCAGGATGCCGGCATCATCGACGAGAACAGCCGCGCCCAGGCCGAAGCGACGCGCCCGCGCATCGTGCGCGCCAATGCCACGCCGGGATCGGGCTTTTTCGCCGACTGGATCATGGCGCATCTGAACGATGTGACCCCGCCGTCCGGTGGACCGGTGATCGTGGAAACCAGTTACGACCTGGAAATCCAGGCCATGGCCGAACGCGCCGTGGCGAGCGGGCTTGACATCGAAGGCGAGAAATACAACGCCCATCAGGCGGCGCTGGTGGCGATGACGCCGGACGGCGCGGTGCGCGCCATGGTGGGCGGCCGGACCTATGGCGGCTCGGGTTTCAACCGCGCCACCGATGCGGTGCGCCAGCCCGGCAGCGCCTTCAAGCCTTTCGTCTATCTCACCGCGCTGGAACATGGCCACACCATCGACGAGACGGTGAATGACGCGCCGGTGAACATTCGTGGCTGGCAGCCCACCGACTTCGAAGGCCATTTCAAGGGCCAGATGCCGCTGATTCAGGCCTTTGCGGAATCGTCCAACTCCGTCGCCGCCCAGCTCACCGCCGAAGTGGGGCCCAGGGAAGTCGCCCGCACCGCGCGACGGCTGGGCATCGCCTCGCCGCTGGTGGAAGTTTCTTCGCTGGCGCTGGGCACGTCGGGCGTGACGCCGCTGGAATTGACTGGCGCCTATGCCCCCTTCGCCAATGGCGGCAATGGCGTGACCCCGTTCGGAGTGCTGCGTGTGAAGACGCGATCCGGCAAGCTTCTGTATCAGCGCAAGGCCGTGAGCCCCGGCGGCGTGATGAGCGCCCAGGACGATATGCAGATGACGCGGCTGATGAGCGAAGTGACAGCCACGGGCACCGGCAAGGCGGCGCGGCTGGAGGATCGGCCCACCGCCGGCAAGACCGGCACCACCCAGGATTTCCACGACGCCTGGTTTGTCGGCTTTACCGCCGACCTGGTTTGCGGCGTGTGGATCGGCAACGACGACAACAAGCCCATGATCAAGGCGACCGGCGGCACGCTGCCGGCGCGCATGTTCCATGCCTTTATGAGCGAGGCGCAGCAGGGCCTGCCGGTGCGGCCGTTGACGGGCACGGCACTGATGGCGTCGGCTGAGCAACCCGCAACAGAACAGAGTGCCGCACCCGCGCCGGAAGAGAAGTCCAAGCCGGACACCTTCCAGCGCCTGCTCAACGGACTGTTTGGCGGGACTTAGGTTTTGGCGCTGTAGCGCTGCAGCTCGCGACCGTGACGCTTGAGCCAGTCTTGCGGCGTATCGATGTCGGCGACCAGGCTCTTCACATGCGCCCAGAAGCGCGGGCTGTGGTTCATTTCCCGCAGATGCGCCACTTCATGCGCCACCACATAATCCAGCACAAAATCCGGCGCCAGGATCAATCGCCACGAGAATGACAACGAACGGCCCGAAGAACAGGAGCCCCAGCGGCTGGCGGTGTCGCGGATCGTGATGCGCGCCGGCTTGGCGCCCAGCTTGGGCGCATGTTCCAGCACCCGCGCTTCCAGCACCGCGCGCGCTTGCTTCTTGAGGAAATCCTGAACCCGCCGCGAGGCATGGGCCTCGCGCCCGCGCACCCAGATGATGCCGTCATCCGCCCAGACCGGCGCGGGACCTTTGGCGGCGGCACGGATTTCATGCGCCATGCCCATGAACGGAATCATCGCGCCCGCGCCCAGCAAGACCGGGCCCGGCACCTTGGCAAGCTGGCCACGGATCCAATCCTGTTCGCCGCGCGCAAAATCCAGCGCATGCGCCAGTCCGCGGCGTGACGGCGCGGTAACACTGACTTCGCCGGTGGTGGGATTGACCTTGACGATCATGCGCCGGGCGCGCGGATTGAGGCGCAACCGCACTTCCAGCATGCGGCCGTCAATCTTGAGCAATTCATGACGGGGAACGGGTGTTTTTTTGAACAACAAGTGCGGTTTGCCTGTGGCGCGCAGATCGGCGATATTTGTACTCCGTTTCGCAACT
>CAIUTH010000254.1 GCA_903902075.1 uncultured Alphaproteobacteria bacterium | reverse complement strand
TGACCCGCACCCTGATGGCCAGCTTCGACACGGTCAGCGCCGCAGGCGCCTGCGTCGCCGCCGTCATCGCCGATGGCGTGGTGCCGGCCGCGATGGAGTTCATGGACGGCCGCGCCGCCGAAGCCATCGAAAGCTATAACCAGCCCGGCTATCCCAAGGGCGCCGAGGCTATTTTGATTATCGACGCCGATGGCGTGGAAGCCGATGTCTCCCACGCCATTGCCCGCGTCACCGCGATCGTCGCCGAATGCGGCGGCAAGACGGTGGAAGCCACCGACGAGAAACAGCGTGTCCGCATCTGGTCGGGCCGCAAGGCCGCCTTTGCCGCCATGGGCAAGCTGGCGCCCGACATGATCTGCATGGACGGCACCATTCCGCGCCATGCGCTTCCTTACGTGCTGGACGAGATGGCCAAGCTGTCCGAGCATTACGGCCTGGGTTTTTGCAATGTGTTTCATGCCGGCGACGGCAACCTGCATCCCCTGATCATTTTCGACATCATGAAGCCGGGCGAGTTCGAGCGGGCCGAGGAATTCGGCGCCGATATCCTGCGCCTGTGCGTCAAGGTCGGCGGCGTGCTGTCGGGCGAACATGGCGTGGGCGTGGAAAAGCGCGACCTGATGCCCGACATGTTCACGCCCGAAGAGCTGGCGCTACAGGGCCGGGTGAAATGCGCCTTTGATGTCGGCGGGTTGTTCAATCCGGGCAAGGTGTTTCCCATGCTGTCGGCCTGCGTGGAGCAGGGGCACATCCATGTCCTTGGTGCCCAGCTGCCGCATCCCCATCTGCCGCGCTACTGATGGAAAAGGCGCTCAACGAATCCCAGGTTGCGGACTTCGTGCGCACGGCGCGCGAAGCCGGATCGCCGTTCGAGATCGTGGCCGGCGGCACCCGCCGCGAGGTGGGCAAGCCGATGGCCAATTTGCCCCTGCTGGATGTCTCGGGCCTGTCGGGCGTCATCAAATATGAGCCGGCGGAGCTGATCATCACGGCCGCCCCGGCGACGCCGCTGGCGGAAATCGCTGCCGTGCTGGGCGAGAAGAATCAGCGCCTGGGGTTTGATCCCGTCGACTGGTCGCGGCTCTTGGGTTCCAACGGCGTTGCCACCCTGGGCGGTACAGCCTCGGCCGATGCCAGCGGCTCGGGCCGTTTGCGGCATGGCGGGGCGCGCGATTCCCTGCTGGCCTTCCGCGCCATCAATGGCCTGGGCGAAACATACCGGGGCGGCGCCAAGGTGGTGAAGAACGTCACCGGCTTCGATTTGCCCAAGCTGGTGTGCGGTGCTTACGGCACCTTGTCGGTGCTGACCGAACTGACCTTTCGCGTCTATCCCAGGCCGCAATTCTTTGCCGTGCTGTGCCTGTCCGATGTCACGCCCGAAGTTGGCTTTGCCGCCCTGCGCAAGATCGCGCACAGCGCGCTGGAGCCGGCGGGACTGGTCTATCTGCCGTCTTCCATGGCTGGCAGCATGATGCCGGATATTGGCCAGGGGGCGGCGCTGATCCGGCTGGAAGGGGCCGCCAAGCCGCTGGAAGAAAAGCTCGCCATGGCGCATGGCCTGCTGGGCAATGCCGCAAGCCGTATCGACAGCGATCCGTTTGCCGCCATCGGCAGCGGTGAGAAATTCGCCGATCTGCCGGGCCATGTCTGGCGGATGATGATCGCACCGTCCGACGCGCCGCGCGTGGTGAAAGAATTGAACGTCCAGCACTGGTTGGGTGACTGGGCCGGCGGCGTGATCTGGGCGGCGGCGCCCGCACACGATGCCGCGCGCGTCCGCGCCGTCGCTGCTGCCGCCAAAGGCCAGGCCATGCTGCTGCGTGCCGGCACGGATGCCCGCGCCGCGCTGGGGTTGTACGCGCCGCAGCCCAAAGCGCTGGCCGATGTGAGCCGCGCCGTGAAGGCTGCCTTCGATCCCCTGTCTCTCTTCAATCCTGGAAGGCTGGCATGAAACTCGCCTTCACGCCCGAGCAACTTGCCGATCCGCAGGTCGGTCCCGCCGCTGCCGCCGTGCGCCGCTGTGTCCATTGCGGCATCTGCACCGCCACCTGTCCCACCTATGTGATGCTGGGGGACGAGCGCGACAGCCCGCGTGGCCGCATCGTCCTGATGAAGGATATGCTGGAAAAGGGCGGCGCCCCGACCAAGGAACAGGTGCATCATATCGACCGCTGCCTGTCCTGCCTGAACTGCAAGACGGCTTGCCCCTCCAGCGTGAATTACCAGCGGCTGGTGGACCAGGCGCGCAGCCATATCCAGGAACATTATCGCCGCCCGCTGGGCGACCGCTTGCTGCGCTGGATGATCGCCAAGGTGATGACCCGCCCCGCGCTGGTGCGCATTGGCTTGTTGCTGACCAAGATCGGTGCGCCCATCGTGATGCTGATGCCGGGCCGGCTGGGCGCGATGGCGCGCATCGGCCTGTCTGCCAGGCCGCAGGGCCCCGAACCGACGCATTTCCCCAAGCTCGCTGTCGTCAAACAGCGCATCGCCATCATGCCCGGCTGTGTGCAGGGCGCACTGGCGCCGCAGATCGACGGCGCGGTGGGCCGGGTGCTGGCGCGGCGCGGCATCGAGCTGGTAGCGCTGGACGGCGCCGGCTGTTGCGGCGCGCTGCCCCATCACATGGGCCGCGAGCATGAGTCCCAGGAATGGGCCAAGAAAGCGATCATCGCATTCGAG
>CAIUTH010000253.1 GCA_903902075.1 uncultured Alphaproteobacteria bacterium | reverse complement strand
GTGTGACGGTGCCGCATTCCACAAAACCAAAGCCGAACTTGGCCATCGCGTCCGGCACATCGGCATTCTTGTCGAAGCCAGCGGCCAGGCCGGCCGGATTGGGAAAATTGAGGCCAAAGGCGCTGACCGCCAGCCGCGCGTCATCGGGCGCTGGCGATGGAATCCGCGGGCCTGCGACAGCCGCCAGCTTCAAGGTGGCGCGATGCGCGGTTTCCGCGGGCAGCTGCCGCAGCAGTCCGGCGCCAAGATCGAATAGCGACATGCAACTCCCTCTGGACGGCCCCGGCTGGACGTAAAGTCGACCCGCTCTTACCACAGGAATATAACCGCAGTGTCCGGTTTTCTTCCTATGCTGACCCACCCGCAAATCTGGCGCGCCATCAATGCCCTTGCCGTCCGGCACGGCCTGTCGCCGTCGGGCCCGGCCAGGCTCGCCGGACTGGATCCCACGACTTTTAACAAGTCCAAGCGCGACGCCGCCAATGGAAAGCTGCGCTGGCCCTCCACCGAAAGCCTGGCCAAGGTGCTGGCCGCCACCGGCGCCAGCCTTGATGAATTCACTGCCCTAGTGGGCGAAGGCTGCGCGGTCCGCACCCGGATGGTGCCCCTGATCGGCATGGCCCAGGCGGGCAACGCAGGCTTCTTCGACGATTCGGGCTTTCCCGCCGGCGCGGGCTGGGAAGACATCGCCTTCGTCCATCGCATCATCTGGGCGAGCCAGTAGCTACTTCAGAGAATAGCTGTAGTCGGGTTTCTTGCGGCTCTTCCATAATGCCAGCAGCGATTTTTCAAGGCCCGCGCGATCCGCGAAAGTGCAGGCGCCATCCTTGCCCTTGCGCGTACCGGACACGCGCGCAAACCGCGCATCGCGATCGCAATCGGGGCGAATTTCCTCCGCGCTTTTCTGTCCGGTGACAATGAGCAGGCCGTAATAACGCAGATTGGCGCCGGCAGCGGTGTGATCCAACGCAGCTGCTCCATAGACCAGAACGTTCGACGGCGCGCCAGGCAGCGGAAACAGGGCCAGCTGAAACCCCTGGCCGAAATCGCTGCCCCGGTCGGTCTGGGTCAGACGGTAGCGGCCGCGCGCGACCTTCTTCAGCGCGTAATGGGTCTGCTTGCCGCCGGTGGATATCGTGGTGACTGCGCCGTCGGCGAAGGGCTGCAGTGATTTGATATTATGATAGGGGAGATTGACCGTCTGCCAGCAACCCGCTGTCAGCAAACCAATCAGAACAGCAAGAGGCGCGAGTTTTCGCAAACTTTGCTCCTAGTCGAGAAAGCCCTGATACTTGCGGACCCGCGACTCGAACGCATCATGCGCGCCCGCGTTCAACAGACCAAGCAATTCTCCCGCGCGCGTCTGGATTTTTTTCTCGTAAGCGGTGGCGGCCGGGCCGGATTGCGCAGCATGGAACTCCGCGATCATGCGGGCGCGGTATTTCTCGGGATCGAAGCCGGCCAGCGACAATCCGATCTGGTAATGCACAGCAACATTGTCGGGCGCCGTTCTCACCGCCAGGTCGAACATAGCAATGCCGTCCGCCTCGGTCGCGCCATACACATGCCTCGCCAGGAAGGCGCCACCGGCGCGCACCACCTCGATGTGCCAGCCACCCAGCGCCGAGATGGCATAGGGATTGGTGGGATCGGCCAGGAACGCCAGGTTCAGCGCGGTCTTGGACTGGTTGGGCGTATCCTTGATGCGGGCGCGGATGGTGCCCAGGATGCGCGACTGGTAGCCCAGCGACACCGCCAGCCAGATCTGGCCATAGGCGTCATGCGGATCGGCGGCGATGGCGGCGCGCGACAGTTTCTCCGCCCGCAGCAGGCAGGCCATGCAGGGCGTATCGCGCAACACCTCATCGGCCAGCACCGCGCGCGCCGCGATGGCCAGGCCCTGTGCGGTATGCGAAGCCTCGCCCAGCTTGGCTGCTTGTTCATAGTCGCCGCGGGCATAGACGGCGAAGATCTCCTCCGCCGTGGCGGCATGCCCCAGCGTGGGCAGCAAGAGCATCAGCGCCAGCAGCGCCGCCTTCATTTCAGGAACTCGCCCGCCAGCGCGGCGCGGATCATCGCCGCGGTCTGGGCGGTCCCGAACAGGGCGGCAAAGGACCCGAAGCGCGGCCCCTGGCTCTGGCCCAGCAGCACTTCGTACAGCGCCGCGAACCAGGCGCGCAACGGCTCGAAGCCATGCACCTTGCCCACTTCATACACCACGTCCTGCACGATCTTGCCGTCGCGCTCGTCGCCCAGCGCATCCAGCCTGTTTGCCAAGTCTTCCAGCGCGGCACGTTCCTTGTCGTCGGCGGCGCGGAACACCTTGGCCGGCTTCACGAAGTCCTGGTAATAGCGCAAGGCAAAATCGACCAGCCTGTCGAGGCCGGGATTTGTCTCCGGCGACACGGGTTCGGGCGAATAGGCGCGGATGAAGCCCCACAACACGTCGCGATTGTGCGCGTTGGAGGCCGAGACAAGATTGAGCAGCAACGCAAAGCTGACCGGATAACGCTCCTCCGGCACCTTGCCGCCATGAATGTGCCAGACCGGATTTTCCAGCCGCTGCTCGTCCGTCGTCTCCGGCGCATGATAGGCATCGAGGAAGGCGATGTATTCGTCCACCGCCTTGGGGATCACGTCGAAGTACAGCTTCTTGGCGGTGCGCGGCTTCTGGAACATGAACAGCGCCAGGCTTTCCGGCGAACCATAGCTCAGCCAGTCGTCCAGCGAGATGCCGTTGCCCTTGGACTTGGAAATCTTCTGGCCCTGATCGTCCAGGAACATCTCGTACATGTATTGCTCGGGCGGCGTGCCGCCGGCGATCTTGCAGATCGCGGTGTAGAGCGGCGCCTGGGACAAATGATCCTTGCCGTACATCTCGTAATCCACGCCCAGCGCTGCCCAGCGCATGCCCATGTCGGGCTTCCATTGCAGCTTGCAGTGACCGCCGGTGACCGGCACGGTTTCTTCGCTGCCGTCTTCCTCGATATAGGTGATGGTGCCCTTATCGACATCGCGCGCCACCACCTTGGCCAGCAGCACCTTGCCGCTGCGCGGAGACACCGGCAGGAACGGCGAATAGGTCTGCTGCCGCTCTTCGCCCAGGGTTGGCAGCATCACCGCCATGACCTTGTCGTAGTTGGCCAGGACCTTCAGCAGCGCTTCGTCGAAGCGGCCCGCCTTGTAAGTGGCGGTGGAAGAATAGAATTCATAACGGAAGCCGAACCTGTCCAGAAAGGCGCGCAGCCGCGCATTCATGTGATGGCCAAAGCTTTCATGGGTGCCGAACGGATCGGGGATCGCGGTCAGAGGCTTGCCCAGGTTCGCCGTCAGCATGTCCTGCTGGGGCAAGTTGTCCGGCACCTTGCGCAGCCCGTCCATGTCGTCGGAAAAGGCGATCAGGTGGGTGGGGACATCGCTCATGGTTTCGAAGGCATGGCGCACCCAGCTGGTGCGGGCCACCTCGCCGAAAGTCCCGATATGGGGCAGGCCCGAGGGGCCATAGCCGGTCTCGAACAACACGCTTTTGATGGGATTTGGGCCCGATTTGCGGGCCTCCACGCGCGCCAGCAGCTTGCGGGCCTCCTCAAAGGGCCAGGCTTTGGCGGCAAGCGCCTGCTGCGTCGTCACTTTCACGGCGAAATACACCCTTCGTTAGGATTGGTTTAAGCGTTTCGAAAGGGCGCGAAAGCTAAGCTGCGGCAAGGATTTGCGCAATGTCTGTTGAAATTCCGCCACAGGAAAATCGAGCCGATCCGGTATTCGCCGGACGCATCGATGTCCTGTACGCGCTGGGGCGCCATTATCTTTCCCTGCCCTTCGCCATCCTGTGCGTCCCTGCCACCCTGATCGCGGGCCACACGGCCTCGATCCTGCCGCTGATGCCGCTGCTGTTGCAGCTCGCCGTGGTGATCGCCGCCGAACAACTCACCACGGCCTACAAGAACCGGCCGCGAGACGGCGGGACAAAGTTCAGTGATCCGCGCTTCTGGGCGCGGCGCTACACATTCGTCTCGGCCATCTCGGGCGCAACCTGGGGCGTTGCCTCGCTGTTCTGGTTCGTGTGGGACAGCTTCCCCGCCCAGGCGTATCTCGCGCTGGCCTTCCTGGGCATGACGGCGACGGAATTCATCGCCCGCTCCGCCTATCGCCCCGCCTATCTGGTGCACACGGTCTTCGCGCTGGGTCCGCTGGTCGGCCTGCTGCTGTGGCAGGGCGGCCTGTATGCCGACTGCGCCGCCATCCTCTGCGTGCTGTTTGCCTGCGTGCTGGTCAGCTATTGCGCCGGGATGGCACGGCTGCTGGATGAGAGCCTGCAGCTTCGCAACGAAAACGGCCAGCTGATCATCCGCCTGCAGCGCGAAAAGGGCGACGCCATCCATGCCCGCGACGCCGCCGAGGCCAGCGCCCATGCCAAGTCCGCCTTCATCGCCAATATCAGCCATGAATTGCGCACGCCGCTGAATGCGCTGCTGGGCATGGCGCAGTTGCTGGAGCGGGCCGAGATGCCCAAGCAGCAGAGCGATCATGTGAGGGTCATGCTGCAGGCTGGCCGCGGCCTGCAAACCCTGATCGACGATGTCATCGCCCTGACCCGCGACGATATCGACCAGCTGGAAGACGAGGATTGCGATCCCGCCCAGGCCGCACGCTCGGTGACGCGGCTGCTCCAGCCCCGCGCCTGGGAAAAGCACTTGCGCCTGACCTTGAGCGCACCCAGCGGCCTGCCGCGCGTGGCGGCCGATCCGCGCAAGGTTCGCCAGGCGCTGCTCAAGCTCACCGACAATGCCCTCAAATTCACCGAGCGGGGCCTGGTGGAAATCCGCCTGGAGGAAACCGACGACGGCCGCTCGGTGCGCTTCTGCGTCACCGACACCGGCCTGGGCGTGCCCGAAGAAATCTCGCATCTGCTGTTCAGGCCCTTCACCCCCGGCGACAGTTCCTATGCGCGCAAGGAACAGGGTGCCGGCCTCGGCCTGGCCGTGGCCAAGCGCGTCATAGAACAGGCGGGCGGCAAAATCGATTTCACCAGCAAGCCGGGCGAAGGCGCCCAGTTCTTCTTCACCCTGCCCGTTTCCGGCACCGCCACCGGCGCCGTCCGCGGCGATGAAGGCCAGTTTGCCGCCCCCGCCGGGCTGACCTTGCTGTTGTTCACCCGCATCCCGGCCGTGGCCGACACAGTGGCCAACCTGCTGGAGCCATTCGGCAACCATGTGGTGCGCGCAGGCAGCATGGCCGAAGCGGCCGAACGCGCCGGCAAGGAAAGTTTCGACGCAATCATCACCGGCGCCGGCGAAGTCGACATGCTGGCGGCCTCGCCGGGCGTGAAAGCGCCGTTGCTGGCGGTGCTCCTGCGCGGCGACCGCGCACCCGCCGCCACCGACCTGGTGTTGCGCTGGCCGCTGGAAGCGGCGCAGCTCTACCGCGCATTGGCAGAGATCAACCAGCGCGAAGGCGCGGACGGCAATGGGGAAATTGCCGCCGCCATCGATCCAGTCTTCTTCAGCACCCTGGAAAAATCGGTGGGCGTGAAGACCCTGGTGGAAATCCTGCAATGCTACATCGTCACCGCCGAGCAGCTCACCAATGCGCTGGCGCAGGCTTGCGGCGACGAAAAATGGGTCGAGGCCGGACGGCTGGCCCAGGACATCACGGGCGCCGCCGGCGGGCTGGGCCTGACCGCCATCGCCCAGGCCGCGCGAGACTTTGCGCACATGGCGCGCGAATGCGAAAATCGCCATGAGTTGTGCAACGCCGCCCAGATCGTGGTGGGCGAACACATCCGCGCCCGCCAGGCGCTGATCCACCTCTATCCCGACGTCGCCTAATTTAAATACCTCCATCCGTCGCAACTCGGGTTTGCGAAGACGCAAACTCCTCGTTACGACACCTCCCCCCGCTCGTCGCTGCGCTCGCGAGGGAAGTAAGCTGTCG
>CAIUTH010000252.1 GCA_903902075.1 uncultured Alphaproteobacteria bacterium | reverse complement strand
GGCTTACTTCTATTCCTTCACCATGGCGCCCATCGCCTATAACGGCCTGATACTGGTGGGCAATGCCGGCGCCGAGTGGCCGACGCGCGGATTTCTCGAAGCGCTGGACGCCAATACCGGCAAGCTGGTGTGGCGCTTTAATACGACTGCCGCGCCAGATCAGCCCGGCGGCAAGAGCTGGAGCGGCGACAGCTGGAAGTATGGCGGCGGTTCGGTGTGGAACACCCCTGCCATCGATGTGAAGAACAATTTGATCCTGTTCGCCACCGGCAATCCCAATCCCGATCTCGATGGCACCAGCCGCAAGGGCGACAACGCCTATACCGACTCCATCGTCGCCATCGATTCCCGTACCGGCAAGCTGCGCTGGTGGTATCAGCAGGTGGCGCATGACGTGTGGGATTATGACGCCTGCGCGCCCGTCGTACTGTTCGACACCATCGACGAACACGGCAAGGTGGTTCCCGCGGCGGGCGAAGCCGGCAAGGTCGGCATGCTGTTTATCGTCAATCGCCTGACCGGCAAGCTGATCCGCAAGTCGCCACCCTTCGTGACGGTCAACGAGAACTTCATGAAGCCGCTGACCGACAAGCCCATGAGCATCCTGCCGGGCAGCAAGGGGGGCGCCATGTGGTCCCCGCCGGCCTATTCGCCGCTGACCAAATATTTCTACACCATGGGCGTCAATGAAATTCACGACTTCGTGGTCAACCGGCCGCTGCCTGAGGTCTACAAGCCGGGCACGCCGATCATCGGCCAGTACAGCGCTGGCAACATGTCGGTAAATTTGAAAATGCCGCCCAGCGGCACTTTCACGGCGATCGATACCAAAACCGGCGCCCTGGCCTGGCAGTACAAGTCGGAACGGCCCATGTATGGCGGCGTGCTGGCGACGGCTGGCGGGTTGATCTTTGCGGGCGAGATGAATGGCGACTTCAATGCCTTTGACGCCAAGACCGGCCAGAAAATCTGGCACTATTCGCTGGGCGCCGGTGTCTGCACTCCGCCCATCACCTACAAGATCAAGGGCGTACAATATATTGCCGTGGGCGCCAGCGGGTGTCATGGCGGCGAGATCCTGATGTTCAATGACGGGCGTCCCACCTTCGGCGACGCCTTTGCCATTTTCGCCCTGCCCGACAAAGGTTGAGTTCATGCGCACATCGGTAATTGCAGTTTTGGCGACGGCATGCCTGTCGCTGTGTGGCAGCGCGCTCGGCCAGCCGCCGCAGCCGGTGAAGGGCAGTGCCGGTGAAGCCGCGGCCGCGGTGGGCACCACCACAACCAAGCCGGAAAGTTTCCTGAACCAGGCGGCAACCCAGAATGTCGATATCAACGACGCGATGATGCTGGATGCGGACAAGCAGGATGGCTGGATCCTGCACGGACGCACCTATGACAATCAGCGCTTCTCGCCCCTGACCGACATCAACCTGTCGAATGTCGGCAAGCTGCGGCCCACTGCCATCTTGCAAACTGGGGTGCCGAAGAACTTCGAGAACACCGCCATCGCGGTGGATGGCGTGCTGTATCTGAGCACCGCCGACAACAAGGTGATGGCCTATGACGCCGTCACCGGCCAGCAGCTCTGGTCTTATATCCCCACGCTTTCCTATTCCAACCTGTGCTGCGGCCAGATATCGCGCGGCGTGGCGATGGCCTATGGCAAGGTGTTCTCAGCCCAGCTGGATGGTCATGTCGTGGCGCTGGATGCGCGCACCGGCAAGCTGCTTTGGAAAAGCGATCATGCCGAGGTCCTGCCCCAACCTGCCGTCTTCTATTCCTTCACCATGGCGCCCATCGCCTTTAATGGCCTGATCCTGGTGGGCAATGCCGGCGCCGAATGGCCGACGCGCGGCTTCCTGCAGGCACTGGACGCCAATACCGGCAAGCTGGTGTGGCGCTTCAACACCACCGCCGCGCCGGATCAGCCCGGCGGCAAGACCTGGAGCGGCGACAGCTGGAAATATGGCGGCGGTTCGGTGTGGAATACGCCTGCCATCGATGTAAAAAACAACCTGATCCTGTTCGCGGTGGGCAACCCCAATCCCGACCTGGATGGCACCAGCCGCAAGGGCGACAACGCCTATACCGACTCCATCGTCGCCATCGACAGCCGGACCGGCAAGCTGCGCTGGTGGTACCAGGAAGTGGCACACGACATCTGGGACCTGGATGCCTGCGCCCCCGTGGTGCTGTTCGACACGGTGGATGAAAAAGGCAAGACCGTTCCTGCCGCCGCCCATGCCGGCAAGACGGGCATCGTCTATATCGTCAACCGGCTGACCGGAAAACTGATCCGCAAGTCGGCGCCGTTTGTCGATATCAGCGACAATTTCATGACCCCGCTGGGCCCGACGCCCAAGACAGTGTGGCCCGCCAATCATGGCGGCGCCATGTGGCAGCCGCCGGCTTATTCACCCCAGACCAAATACATTTACCAGCAGGGCATCAACGAGGCGCACGACTATACCGTCCGCCAACCCTTGCCCGAGGTCTACAAGCCCGGCACGCCCATTCGCGGGCAATATTCAGGCGGCGACATGCCGACCAACATGAAGGTCTTCACCCCCAACGGCACGCTCAGCGCCATCGATGTGGCAACGGGCAAGATCGTCTGGCAGCACAAGTCGGATCGCCCCTATTTCAGCGGCGTGCTGGCCACCGCCGGCGGGCTGGTCTTTACCGGCGAGATGAACGGCGATTTCGTGGCGCATGACGCCAAGACCGGCCAGAAGGTCTGGCGCTATCCCCTGGGCGCCGGCGTCTGCACCCCGCCCATTACCTATCGGGTCAAGGGCGTGCAATATGTCGCGATCGGCGCCGGGGGCTGTCATGGCGGCGAGATTTTCATGCAGAATGAAGGCAAGGCGATCTTCGGCGATGTCTTCGCCATCTTCGCGCTGCCGGGATAATTTTCAGACGGGGGGCTTAAACATGGACGCCAACACCAAAAAAATTCTGGAAGGCATTTCCACCGCCACCCTGACCACGGTGCTGCTGAAGAAAGGCCTGCGCAATGTCTGGCTGCGCGGCGCCTTTCCCAAGCAACCCGGCCAGAAGCGGATTGCGGGCACCGCCTTCACCCTGCGCTTTGTGCCGGCGCGTGAAGATTTGGCGACTCCGGCGAGCTGGGCCTCGCCCATCTCCACCCGCGCCGCCATAGAGGCGATGGAGGAAGGCGTGATCTGCGTCGCCGACGCCAATGGCGTCACCGATGCCGGCATCTTTGGCGATATCCTGTGCGCCCGCATGGCCAAGCGCAAAGTGGGCGCGCTGATTACCGATGGCGTGATGCGCGACATGGAAGGCGTGCTGGCGACGGGCCTTCCCATCTGGTGCGCCGGTGCGGCGGCTCCGGCCTCGGTGGCAGGCCTGACCTTCATCAACTGGCAGGAGCCTATCGGCTGCGGCGGTGTGGCGATCTTCCCCGGCGACGCAATCGTTGCCGACGGCGACGGCGCGGTGGTGATCCCGCAAGCCTTGCTAGCCGAGGTGACCGAAGCCGCCGCCGAGCAGGAAGCTATGGAATCCTGGATCATGGGCGAAGTGGAAAAGGGCACGCCCCTGCCCGGCCTTTATCCGCCGAACGATGACAACAAGGCGCGCTACGCCGCCTGGCGGAAGAGCCAGAAAAGCTAATCCTTTATGAAATCGCGCAGCCGCCCATAGCTGCGCTCGATGTGCCGGCGCATGGCGGCTTCCGCCTTGTCGCCGTCGCGCGCATGGATGGCGGCGATGATCGCATCATGTTCATGCACCGCTTCTTCGGTGATCTCGCTGCGGAAGCAGGAGCGGAAGATGTGGACATGGATGTGCAGCCGCGCCAGCGAATCCGCGATCAGGTGATTGCCGGCGCCCTGCGCGATCAGACGGTGGAATTCGGTATCCATGTCGGCAAAGGCGTCGTGCGACGGCGCCGTCTCGCCGCTCGAAAGCGCGCGCTTGTCGGCATCGGCCATCGCCTGCGCCGCCTTGCGCGCGGCATGGGGCTCGATCAGCAGGCGGAATTCGAACAGCTCATCCAGCTGCGCCCGGTCCATGCGCGGGCTGGTGGCGTAACCGGCAAAGTGCCGCTTGGAGACCAGTCCATTGGCTTCCAGCATGGAGAGCGCTTCGCGGATCGGGGTCTGGGACACCCCCAGCTCGCGGGCCAGGCTGTCCACCGACACCCGGGTATCGGGCGGGATTTTCAGGGACATGATGTCGGCCCGGACGCGGCGATAGACCTCTTCCGCCAGCCCGGAGGGGCGGGTGATGGTGCGGTCGGCCATTTCGTTCAGCGCTGACGCCAAGGAACTTCACCCACAGAAAGGCTGGCTTTTGCCATTGACCGGACGAAGTATAATCCATAAGTTCCAAATATCCTATAGGATATTTGATCTGTGAAGGTCGCCGTCGAAGACGTTCGCAAGCTGGCCGAGGGCATCCTGCTCGCCAATGGCGTGCCGGCCGGCCATGCCCGCACCCAGGCCGGGCTGTTCATTGAAGCGGAGATGCGGGCGATTCCTTCGCACGGTCTTTTGCGCCTGCGCCGGGTGATCGAGCGCATTCATTCGGGCCTGTCCAACCCGACCACCAGGGGCAACCAAGAATGGACCGCCCGTTCTTTCCTGTCAGTGGACGGCGAACGCGGCCTGGGGCCCGTGATCGCAATGGCCGCGCTGGACACGATCATTCCGCGCGCCCGCGAAGACGGCATCGCCATCGCCGCCATCCGCAACACCAACCACCTGGGTGCGCTGGCCTACTATGCCGAGCATGTCGCCAAGGAAGGCCTGACCTGCATCGCCCTGACCATCTCCGAAGCGCTGGTGCATCCCTGGGGCGGGCGCAAGGCGATGATCGGCACCAACCCCATCGCCATCGGCGTGCCGGCAGATCCCACCCCCATGGTGCTGGACATGGCCACCGGCCTTGTCTCCATGGGCAAGATCCATGACCACGCCAATCGCGGCGCACCGATCCCGCTGAGCTGGGCGCTGGACGAGAATGGCGATCCCACCACCGACGCAGCCGCCGCCAAGAAAGGCGCCATCGCGCCGTTCGGCGGTCCCAAGGGCTATGCGCTGGGCATCGCTTTCGAAGTGCTGGTCGCCAGCCTGGCCGCATCGGCCATCGGCACCGGCGTGAAGGGCACGCTGGATTCAGTGAATGTTTCCAACAAGGGCGACATCTTTATCGTCATCGCCCCGCCGCATGCCGAAGCCGCCAAGGCGCTGGTCACCGATTACCTGGAAGAAATTCGCGCCGCGGCCCCGTCCGATCCGGAACATCCCGTGCTGGCGCCGGGCGACCGCGCCCATGCCGCGCGGGCCCAGTCGGAAAAACGCGGCATGTTCATCGATGACGGCCTGTGGGCAGACCTGCAGAAGCTGTCGCAAGAATCCAAGAAGGAAAAATAGATGCCCCAACTGTTCGGCGCCCTGCGCCTGCCCGCTTCGGTGATCTTCGGCTCCGGCCAGCGCGCCGCGCTGGGCATGATGACCGCGCAGATCGGCAGCAGAGCCCTGATCTGCACCGATGCGCGCATGGCCGGCGATGCCCAGTTCAAGGCCATCGTTGCCGACCTGGAAGCCAATGGCGTGAAGACCAAGGTGTATGACCGCACCGAAGCGGACCTGCCTATTGAAGGCATTTCCGGCTGCGTCACCGAATGCGCCGACTTCAACCCGGATGTTGTGCTGGGTATCGGCGGCGGCAGCTGCATGGACATGGCCAAGTGCGTGGCGGTGCTGCTCAAGCACGGCGGCTCACTGCGCGACTATTATGGCGAAAACAAAATCCCCGGCCCGGTCGCGCCTGTGATCGCGGTGCCCACCACCGCGGGCACCGGATCGGAAGTCACGCCCGTGGCGGTGATCGCCGATACCGAGCGCGGCACCAAAGTTGGTATTTCCAGCCCGTATCTCATCCCCAAAATCGCGGTGTGCGATCCCGAGCTCACCCTGACCTGCCCTCCCGGCCTGACGGCGGTGAGCGGCGCCGACGCCCTGACCCATGCCATCGAAAGCTTCACGGCCGCGGCCCGCGAGGTGACGCCCGATCTCACCGTCAAGAACGTGTTCGTGGGCAAGAATGTGCTGAGCGACACCTTCGGCCTGCTGGCGCTAAAGAACATCTTCAAGGCGCTGCGCACCGCGGTGAAGGACGGCAAGAATATC
>CAIUTH010000251.1 GCA_903902075.1 uncultured Alphaproteobacteria bacterium | reverse complement strand
GTTGCCGACGGACTGGTTGGTGCCCCAGCTGCCAAAGGTAGCGGACACCTTGCCATGTGCATGGGAAGTAAGGGCTTCTGAAAACATGTTGATTGATCCACCATAGGTGGAGGCGCCCATGTTACCGGCGTTGCCGGGACCGCGCTCAACTTCAATGCTTCCGATAGTAGAGCCGGGGAAATACGACTGAGAATGATGTGACGGGCCGTTCGTGTCGCCGAAGGGTATTCCGTCATATGTCATGCCGTAGCTGCCGTCCGGCAAGCCGCGCATTGTGTTCTTGACACCACCATCCGAGAGTCCCGGGCCATTGACGTCAAAGCCCGTCAGGCCAGGTGCGATGGCCAGAATGGTGGTGTAGTCCGCAGTCTCAGAGACCGAGTCTTCGATATAGGATTTGCTGATGACGGTCTGGGGCTGCATGGCATCCAGCGACGCCTTGGCCGGAGCGGTCTCCGGATCAAACGCGGTACCGCTGACCACAACTGTCTCGACCCCGCCCGCGTAAGCGCTAGGCTTGACCGTGGCCGCGGAACTGGCAGCGAGCTGTTGGGCCTGGGCGGTGCCCGTCAGGCCTGCAAACAGGGCCATGATGGCGGTGGAACGGCAAAGCCGGATGGAAATGTTGGACATTAGTAATAACCTCGAATGTCAAAATCACGAATGGGAACAGCAGCAGCGCCGGCGCCCCGCACATCGGCGAAAGCAACATCTTTGCTTGCTGAGATTGCTTATCCCGTCTTCGCTAACGCAATGACATGGCTGATTGACTGTTTCGTGACGCTTCATATACGAAACACCAACTTGGCTGCGACACGGCGTCCGGTGTGCCAAACCCTTGCCTTTGTCCGACAAGTACGTGGACAATGATGCGTCCTTGGAAATGACAATTTTGTGAAATTGCTGCTGATCGAAGACGATTCCGAAACGGCGGGACATATCGTTCATGCCCTGGCGGGGCATGGCCATGCGGTGGAAAGCGTGGACAACGGCGCCGACGGCCTTGCGCGGGCGCGCGCCGGCGATCATGCGGCCTTGATCGTGGATCGCATGTTGCCCGGCCTGGACGGGCTCAGCCTGGTGCGAAATCTGCGGGATGAAGGCCTGCAGACCCCGGTCCTGATGCTGACCACCATGAGCGGTCTGGATGACCGGGTCGAAGGCCTGGAAGGCGGTGCCGATGATTACCTGGTCAAGCCCTTTGCCTATTCCGAACTGCTGGCGCGCGTGCATGCCATCACCCGGCGCATCGAGACGCGTGAAACCACCCGGCTAAGGCTGGCCGACCTGGAGATGGACCTGATCCGCCGCACCGTTCTGCGCGCCGGCAAGAATATTGATTTGCAGCCGCAGGAGTTCCGCCTGCTGGAATTCCTGTTGCGGAATGCCGGCCGTGTGGTGACGCGCGCCATGCTGCTGGAGAATGTCTGGGATCTGCATTTCGATCCCCGCACCAATATCGTGGAAACCCATCTCAGCCGGCTGCGCTCCAAGGTCGACCGCGGCTTTGACTCTGAACTGATTCACACCCTGCGCGGCGTCGGCTATGTCCTCCGCGCTGATTAGGCTCATCAGGACGGAAGGTTTTCGCATTTTCGCGATTTTCGGGGGCGCATTCGTTTTGTGCGTTACGGGGATGGCCATTTTCATTTCCCTGATAATCACCGAAGCACTGCGCGGTCAGGTCGTGCAGTATGCCATTGCCGATGTCGCGGCCATCCAGGGTGCCTATCGTAAAGAGGGGCTGGGCGAGGCTAGAGAAGTGGTTCAGCAGATCATGGTGGCGCCTGGCGCGTCGGACTATTTTCTCCTGCAAAAGGACAGCAAGGTTCTGGCTGGCAATCTGCCCGCGATGCCGCCGCGCACGAACATCGTAACCCTACCGGGCGCCGGTGCCGGTCACGAGATACACGGGTTCGGCGCCGTTATGGCCCCCGGCCTTTACGTGTTTTCCGGCAGCGACCTCGAACGGGTCCATGACACCCAGCGGCACATCCTGCAGGCATTGCTGTGGCTTTTGGCCGGCGGCGTGATACTCGCAGTCGCGGGCGGCGCGCTGGTGAGCCGCGGCTTCCTGCGCCGCACCGACGCCATGGCGCGCGCTTGCCGCGCCATCATGGACGGCGATCTCAAGGCCCGCATCCCGGTACGGGGCACCCGGGACGAGCTGGACCGCTTGGCCGGTACTATCAACGAAATGCTGGACCGCATCGTGGAGTTGATGGGAAACCTTCACCAGGTGACCAACGACATTGCGCACGACCTGCGCACGCCGGTGAGCCAGTTGCGCCAGGGACTGGAGCGGGCCCAGGAAGGTCCC
>CAIUTH010000250.1 GCA_903902075.1 uncultured Alphaproteobacteria bacterium | reverse complement strand
AGGAGCGGCTGGAAAAAGCCATTTCAGGCCGCAAGCTGATCTCCACCCGCACCGCCAACATGACCGAGGACAAGCCGGAGCAGGGGCGTGCCCGCTGCCAGAGCCGTTCGATGTGCGCCCGGGGTTGTTCGTTTGGCGCCTATTTTTCGACGCAAGCGGTAACGCTGCCAGCGGCGCGCAAGACCGGCAACCTGACCTTGCTGTCGGACAAGGTGGTGACCAACCTGGAATATGATCCCAAAACCAAGCGCGTCACCGGCGTGCGGGTGGTGGATGCCAACACGAAAGAAGTGAAGGTCCACACTTCTCGTATCGTGTTCGTCTGCGCCTCGGCCATGGCCACGACCCAGATATTGCTGAATTCGCGCCTGCCGGGCAGCGATCGCAGCTTTGCCGATTCCAGTGGTCTTTTGGGCCATTACATCATGGACCATGCCTTCCGCACCGGCTTCTGGGGCACGGTGCCGGACCCGGCGCTGGATCCGTTCATCACCTATGGCCGCCGTCCCAACGGCGTTTATATCCCGCGTTTCCGTAACCTGAATGGCCAGGATGCGGATGCCGATTTTGTGCGCGGCTATGGCATGCAGGGCGCGGCCGGACGCAATCCCGCCCAGCCGCGCGGTTTCGGCGCGGCGATGAAAGACGGCATGCGGGGTTACGAGCCCTGGCAAATCCGCTTCACGGCGTTCGGCGAATGTCTGCCCTACAAGGACAACACACTGTCGCTGAATCCGGTCAAGCTGGACCGTTTCGGCGTGCCGCTGGCGGTTTTCAACGTCACTTTCCGCGACAATGAGCAGAAGATGCTGCGCGATGCGGCGCTGCAGGGCGAGGCGATGATGAAGGCGGCGGGGCTGGTCAATGTCGGCTCGTCGAACGAGGAACATGTGCCGGGCGATGCCATCCACGAGATGGGCGGGGCCTGCATGGGCGCCGATCCGCGGACCTCGGTGGTCAACAAATTCAGCCAGCTGCACGATGCTGCCAATGTCTTTGTCACCGACGGGGCGCAGATGGCATCAACGTCTTGCGTCAATCCGTCCATGACGTTCATGGCGCTGACGGCGCGCGCCGCCGATCACGCGGTCAAGCTGGTGAAGGCCGGCACGATTTAACGAAAACAATAAGGGGCATGGTATGAAGATATTTGCTGGGTTTATGGCGCTGGCTTTGCTGGCAGTACCGGTCTTGACGCCTGAAGCGTGGGCGGCGGAGCCGCGCAAGCCGGGCGAATATCCGCCCACCGCCGATTCCATCCCGCAAACCGGCGTGCCCAAGGGCAAGCTTGTCGGGCCGCTGGAATTCAAGAGCAAGGCGATCCCGAACACGGTGCGCCGGTACTGGATTTATGTGCCCGCCAAATATGATCCCAAATCGCCGCCCAACCTCCTGGTGTTCCAGGACGGCCAGCGCGCCATCAATCCGCAAGGCCCGCTGAACATCCCGGTGGTGCTGGACAACCTGATCGCCAAGGGTGACATCCCCCAGACGCTTGGGATCTTCATTACCCCCGGCAATACCGGCACCGAGCATTATCCCGACAATCTGGGCACCGGAAATCCCAATCACCGTGCGCCCGAATATGACGCGCTCAGCGATGCCTATACCCGCATGCTGATCGACGAGATCATGCCGGAAGTTGCGAAGACGTATAAGTTTACGGACGATCCCAAGAAGCGCGCCATCGGCGGCACCTCCAGCGGCGCGATCTGCGCCTGGACGGTGGCATGGCACCGCCCAGACGCGTTCGGCAATGTCATCAGCATGATCGGCAGCTACACCTCCATTGGCTATCATCCGGCCACCGCGACAGAACCCATGATCCCGGGCGGTGATACCTATCCGGGCCTGATCCGCAAGAATCCCATCCGCCCCATCCGCATTTTCCTGCAGGATGGCACCGCGGATTTGAACAACGAGCATGGCAACTGGCACCTGGCCAATGAGCAGATGGTGTCTTCGCTGCAATGGGCCAATGCCAATGCCGATGCGAAGAACATCCCCGGCGCGCGTTATGACGTGCGGTTTGAATGGGGCGACGGCGCCCATTCCGACGTGCATGGCGGCTGGCTGCTGCCGGGAATCCTGCGCTGGATGTTCGGCAAATAGGTGCGGTTCTTTTGCGTCGTGAGTTCGTCGCGCCTGCGCTCGTATACTATGCGTACACGTCGCTCGGCGCTCCTGCTCACGCCACAAAATCCCTCGCGCCTATGCGGGAATTTTCAGCAGCCGGTGGGCGTTGGTCCAGACCAGTTTTCTGAACACCGGCTTTGACGTCGAAGCGGTGAGCAGCTTCAGTGTTTCCTGGGCCACGCATTTGCCGCGCATGCGCGGGGCGACGCTGGCGGAGTTCTGTGCCGCGCCGCCGCCCTTGCCGTCCTCGCAATTGCAGTCGCTGCCAAAATGTAGCTTGTTCTGGTGGCGCTTTAAAAAATCCTGTGTGAACGCCGCATCGCGCGACAGCGCATTGTTGGCCGAATTGGCGCTCATGTCGGCGAACAGGTTGGGATAGTCCGACAGCAGCTTGTCGCTGACCCCGCCCGGCACGATCGGGCCGGTGGGATAGGATTCCTGTTCGTGATAATCGACGCTGATATTGGCCCAGAAGGCATCGGCATGGCCGATGAATTTGGTGCGCGGATAGGCTTTCAGGATCGCGCCGAACTTCTTGATCCCGGTGTTGTAGCCGCCCGGCGCTGCCGGCTGGCCAATCTCCTGGAAGTGGATCAGCACCGGCACGTCCAGTTCCGCCGCAAGATCATAGACCCGGCGCATCTCCGGCCCGTCGGCCGTCACGGGATATTTCAGTTCGCCAAAACCCCTGGCGCCGGCTTTTACCGCCTGGGTCATTATCTGTTGCGCATCCGGCTTGGTGACGTCGGTGGCGGCGAACCAGCAGGGGAACATGGTGGAGGGTTTGACCTGCTGGGGTGTCAGCGGCACGGCTGGATCGTAGCGGGACAGCAGATTGGCGGCGGTGATCCCGGCGCCTTGCTGGTGGGCGATGTTCGCCTCGGCTGTTTTGCGAACATGAAAATGCATGTCGATGACCGGGGAACTCCACACCGGCGGGCCGTCCGCGCGCGCAGGTGTGGCTGCGGCAACTGCGCCCAGTCCTGCCAAAACTTTCCGTCTGTCCATGTTCCCACTGTCTCCTGATCGACGGCGCCACGCTAAACCATCACTTCGCGCCATAACTAATGGTGCGCCGCAACATTCCGTTCGCAATTGCAGCGGGGTTCCATGCAACGCCGTGGTTCACTTTACTTGCCGGATCGGAGATAAGGGGGCTTGGCAAGGGACTCGCCAAGGTGCGCGAAATCGCCATGGTGTCAGGGAGATGGCCGTAAATGTCGCCGTTTATCAGGCGTAGTGGATTTGCCGTTTGCGTGATGGCGTTGGTGGGTGCCGCCGGCGTGGCACTCCTGAGCAATGCCGTGGCCGAGACCGTTGCGTCCAACGCGCCCGTTGCCGGCGCGACGTCTTCTGTTACCGCTCCCACCGCCACGCCGGCGGACCACAAGAAAATGCTGATGCAGTACTGCACGGCCTGTCACAACGACAGGCTCAAGACTGCGGGCATGTCGGTGGTGCCGCTGGACGCCAACAATCTTCAGGCCAACCAGGCGACCTGGGAGAAAATCCTGCGCCGCGTCAGCCTGGGTGAGATGCCGCTGCGCGGCGCGCCGCGTCCCCCGAAGGAAAAGCTTCAGGACTTCACCAACTGGCTGGCGAACTCGCTGGACGCCCAGGCCGCCGCCAATCCCAATCCCGGCCATGCCACCGTGCGCCGCATGAACCGCACCGAATATGCCAATGCGGTGCGCGATCTTCTGGCGCTGGACGTGGACTTCACCAAGGACATGCCTGCCGACGATACCGGCTATGGCTTCGACAATATCGCTGACGTGCTGACCGTCTCGCCGACCCTGATGGACCGCTATATCACCGTCGCCGGCAAGATCAGCCGCATGGCCACGGGCCAGGCGTCGCGCCGCACCATCACCACCGACTACAAGGTGCCCAAGGACTTGTTCAACAACGGATTCGGTGT
>CAIUTH010000249.1 GCA_903902075.1 uncultured Alphaproteobacteria bacterium | reverse complement strand
TCAATTCCAGGAATGGCGGCGACGCGCTGGGCAGCGTGAGCGCGCGGCCCGATTTTGTCGGCTCGATCTATCCGGGGCCGTCGCTCTTCACGCCGGCGTGGACCAGCAAGAATGGCGTGCCGCCTATCCCGAAGGACGCGCCGCCCTCCTTCATCGCGGGTGCCGGCTGGCAGGACAAGGTGCATGCCGTATGGGCCAGCGAATATTTTGCGGCCATGCTGAACGCCGGCATCCCGAATGTGGAAATGCACATCTATGCCCGCGGCACTCACGGCAATGGCCTGCAATATCGCGACTTCACTGCCGAAGGCACCTGGCAGGACCGTTTTGTCCATTGGCTGCGCGATCTGGGCTTCTTCAGCAAATCCGGCGATGAGACCCTGGCCGCCAGGGATTCCGCCGCCTTCGTGGCCGCGCCGCCCAAGCCGTAGCGTCCTGTTCTTTTGCCGCTGACGGCGGCATAACCCGTTCATGAAATGGGATGTCGTCGTCATCGGCGCGGGCGCGGCGGGCATGATGTGCGCCGCGGTTGCGGGCCAGCGCGGCCGCAGGGTGCTGGTGCTGGAATCTTCCAAGGCGCCCGGAGAGAAAATCCGCATCTCCGGCGGCGGCCGCTGCAACTTCACCAATCTGGGCGCGTCGCCGACGCAGTTCCTGTCGGCCAATCCGCATTTCTGCATCTCCGCGCTCAGCCGTTACACCCAGCAGGCTTTCATCGCGCTGGTCACGCGTCACCGCATCGGCTGGCATGAAAAGACGCTGGGCCAGTTGTTCTGCGACGGATCGGCGGGGCAGATCGTCGACATGCTGCTGGACGAGATGGCCAAGGCCGGCGTGCAGCTGCGGTTGAAGGCCAAGGTGCAGTATGTCGAAAAGACGCCGGATGGCTTCACCATACAAACCGATGACGGCAGCGTGCTGGAATGCGCCGCGCTGGTGGTGGCCACGGGCGGCAAGTCCATTCCCAAGATGGGCGCGACGGATTTCGGCTACCGGCTGGCGCAGCAGTTCGATGTGCCGGTGACCGATACGTGGCCGGCGCTGGTGCCGCTGACCTTCGACGAGGAATTGCTGGACCGGCTGGAGTCGCTGGCCGGCGTGGCGGCGCCTGCGCGCGTGATCTGCGGCAAGACCGGCTTTGATGAAGCTTTGCTGTTCACGCACCGGGGTCTCAGCGGTCCGGCGATTTTGCAAATCTCGTCCTATTGGCGCGAAGGCAAGGAGATTGCCGTCAACCTGTTGCCCGGCGGCGATGCGCTGGAGGTGTTGCGCGCCGCGCGCCAGGCCAATGGCAAGCAGGCAGCTTCCACGTTTCTTGCCACCCTGCTGCCGCGCCGCCTGGCCAAGGTGATTGCGGGAACGGACGACGGCGCGCTGGGCGGGTTTTCAGACGCAAGGCTGAAAGCGCTGGCGGCACGGATTGGCGACTGGCGCATCACGCCGTCGGGCACCGAAGGTTATCGTATCGCGGAAGTCACCTTGGGCGGGGTGGATACCAATGCCCTGGATTCCAAAACCATGCAGGCGCGCAAAGTGCCCGGCCTGTATTTCATCGGCGAAGTGGTGGACGTGACCGGCTGGCTGGGCGGCTACAATTTCCAATGGGCCTGGTCGTCGGGCTGGGTCGCGGGACAATCGGTCTGATAGCAAAACGGCCCCGGCGGGGTGACCGGGGCCGTCTGCATTTCTAGAGCGGTCTAGCGGCCGCGATAGTCGTAACCATTGCCGCGATAGTTCTGGTAGTTGCCGCGATAGTCGTTCTGGTAGCCACCGCGATAGTCATTCTGGTAGCCGCCATTCTGGTAGCCATACTGATAGCCGTTGGGCGCGTAGTTGCCCTGATAGGCGCGGTCGTCATAGCGGTCGCGATCGTTGTCATGCGACGAAGAGGCGACAATGGCGCCCAGCGCGAACAGGCCGATGCCCAGGCCAATCAGTGCGCCGGTATTGTCGTTGCCGCGGCTGTGGCCGTAGCCGCGGTTGTAACCGCCATGGCCATAGGACTGTGCGCTGGCGGCGGTCGCGCCCAGCAGGGAAACAGCAAGGGTGGCACAAACGAGGCGTTTCATGGTCGTCATCGACTTCGTCCTTCGAATGCGCGTCGGCTTCGGCGCGTCTGCAACACAGATTTGCGTTGCTGACAGCGATAATGATCCTTGCCGATGAACCGGGTCTGAACGAGACTCGGTACCGGCTATTCAGGAAAAAACTCGCCATGACCAAGGACGAAATCACCGCCTGGGCGCTGGCCAATGGCTGGCAGATGATCGACGGCGCCCCCAGCCTGACCAAGCCGGCCAAACCGCATCCGGCCATCGTGCGGCTGGTGCTGAAGGCCACCGTCGCGCAGGTGGAGATCAAGAAGCCGGCCGGGAAATGGGAAAAAGTGGCCAGCGAGAGCTATTCCAGGATCGAGGCCGATCCCGACACCGGCATGCCCGGCAGCCTGGGTTTTGCCACCATTTCCGGGCTGACCATGCTGATGCAGGACAATAAAGACCGGCAAATGATGGCGCGCATGGGCGGTATGAAGCTCTGATTTCGGGTTTCCCTATCTTTTTTGGGGTTTCGGGATAAAGAGGGGGCGAAAACCGTCCCCTGAAAGTTCCCTTTGACCTTCCCGACCACCCATCCTGCTCTGTCCCGCGCCCTCAGCGAGCGCGACTACAAGGACGCCACGCCCGTGCAGTTGGCGGTGGTGGCCGAGGAAGCGGAGGGCCGCGACCTGCTGGTCTCCGCCCAGACCGGTTCGGGCAAGACCATCGCCTTCGGCCTGGCGCTGGCCGACACGCTTCTGGAAGGCGCCCAGTCGATGGGCCCGGCCGGCGATCCGCTGGCGCTGATCATCGCGCCGACGCGCGAACTGGCGATGCAGGTGCAGCGCGAACTGAGCTGGCTTTATCATTATGCGGGCGCACGCATCGTCTCGTGTGTCGGCGGCATGGACCCGGGCGCGGAGCGGCGCGAGCTGGCGCGCGGCGCCCATATCGTGGTGGGCACACCCGGCCGCCTGCGCGATCACCTGGAACGCCGCGCCCTGAAAGTGTCCGCGCTGAAGGCGGCGGTGCTGGACGAAGCCGACGAGATGCTCGACATGGGCTTTCGCGAAGACCTGCAGTTCATCCTGGAGACCACGCCGGCGGAACGGCGCACGTTGCTGTTCTCGGCGACCCTGCCCAAGGCCATCGTCACCCTGGCGACGCATTACCAGAAGGATGCGCTGCGCATCGCCACCCGCAGCGACACGGTCGGCCATGCCGACATCGAATATCGCGCCATCCGCATCGCCGGCAACAAGATCGAGCGCGCCGTGGTCAACCTGCTGCGCTTCATGGATCCGCCCAGCGCGCTGGTGTTCTGCAACACCCGCAACGCGGTGCGCCACATGGAAGCCCAGCTGACCGAGCGCGGCTTTGCCTGCGTGGCGCTGTCGGGCGAGCTGTCGCAGAGTGAACGCAACCATGCGCTGCAGGCGCTGCGCGATGGCCGCGCCCGGGTCTGCGTCGCCACCGACGTGGCGGCGCGCGGCATCGACCTGCCCAGCCTCAGTCTTGTCATCCATGCCGACCTGCCCAACGACGCCCAGGTGCTGCAGCATCGCAGCGGCCGCACGGGGCGCGCCGGCAAGAAGGGCGTCAGTGTCCTGCTGGTGCCGCCGGCCCGCCGCCGCCGTGCCGAGGAAATGCTGGACCGCGCCCGCGTCCAGGCCTCATGGGGCAATGCGCCTTCGGCCGATGATATCCGCAAGGTGGACCATGAGCGGCTGCTGAAGAATCCGCTGCTGGTCGAGCCGGGCACCGAAGACGATCTGGCCATGGCCGATGAGCTGCTCAAGAACCACGGTCCGCGTGAGCTGGCGGCGGCTTTTGTGAAGATGTACCGCGCCGGATTGCCGGCGCCCGAAGAAATCGAAGACGAGCCTTTTCAGCGCGACAGCCGGCCCAAGGATCATAAGGCCCGCCAAGACGGTCCGCGCGAAAAGCGCGAATTCAAGCCGCGCGAAGACAGACCCCGCGAAGAAAGGGCGCCGCGGGAAGATCGCGGTCCGCGCGAGGAACGGCCCCGGCCCAATCGTACGGAAGGCCCGCAACATCCGCGCACCCATGAACGCGGCGCCGCGCCGGGCCAGATGGAAAACGGGGTCTGGTTCCGCCTGAATGTGGGACGTGAGCGCAATGCCGATCCCAAGTGGCTGCTGCCGGAAATCTGCCGCCAAGGCGAACTGACCAAGAAGGACATCGGCGCCATCCGCGTGTTCGAGATGGAAACCCTGTTCCAGGTTGCGCCCGAAGCGGCGCCGAAATTCACCATCCTGGTCAGCGAGCGCAAGAAGGGCGGCGTGCGCATCTCGCCCGCGCTGGATCAGACCGGCGAAACCACCGCGCATGCGCGCGAGGTCCGTGACGACAGACCCCGCGAGGATAGGCCCCGCGAAGACAGGCCCCGCGAGAAGATCGCCCATGGCGCTACGCCCGGCGATACCCCGCCGCACAAGCCCGGCTTCAAGAAGAAGTTCGGCGACAAGAATAAATTCGGCGGCAAGAAGTTCGGCAAGCCCGGTGGCGGTTACAAGGGCAAGAATCCCCGTCCCAAACCCCAAGCATAAAAAAAGGGCGGCTCTGGTGCCGCCCTTTTTCGTTTCTTGCCATTTGGCCTAGTTGTGGACGATGCGGTGGACCTTGGCGAGGACCGAGTCCGACATGAAGATCATCTTCTGGTCCTTGGACACGGCCATGTAGTGGCCTTCGCCGACATCATGGCTGTCGCGCACATCGCCATGCTTGCCGAACCAGCCCTGGACCTTTCCGTCCCAGCCCATCTTCAGCACCATGCCGTGGCGGCCGGTGGACATCCACAACTGGCCGGTGGCGTCCTTGTAGAAACCGCAGGTCAGGTTGCCGACCTGGATCTCGCTCTTGGGCTTGAGGTCCTTGTCATAGACCACGATCTTGGTGGAGGCGCGGTCGCCAACCCAGACATCGCCATTGGGTGCGACCACGACGGAGTGGATCACCGGCAGCAAGCCATCGGCATGGGCCAGGCTGGCGCTGGCCAGGAACTTGCCGTCCTTGTCGAACTTCATGACGCGCGGGTCGCCGCCGGGGATGGCCGGGGGATGCACGAACACGCCGCGCGGCTTGGAATTGCGCACCTGGGGAATGTCATAGGTGGCGCAGAAGGTGCAGTCGGCGGGCGGCGAGGTGCCGCCATGGCTCTGCACCACATAGAAATTGTCGTCCTTGTCGAAGGTGATATCGAGCGGCTGGTTGAACATGCCGTTCCACTTGGTGTCGTCCCAGGCGGCGTTCTCGCCGCGTACGCCGAACATCCTGATCACATTGCCGTTCGGATCGAGCTTGAAGATCACGTTCAGGAAACTGTCGCTCACCCAGATGTTGCCGTGCGGGTCAACGCGCAGGGCATGGGGATTCATGGCGATGTTGGGATTGAACACTCGCAGCTGCTTGGTGCCGGTGGGATCATATTCCACCATCATGATGGCGGGGTTGCGGTTGAACACCAGCAGGTTGCCGTTGGGGCGCAGTGCCACGGCCGAAACATTGCCGAACTGCTCGCCGTTGGCGCCCGTGATCTGGGTGTCGAAGTGATAGGGCAGCTGCGGCGCGGCGGGGATCGGGACCGGGCCGGGCGGTTCGGGCTGCTGTTTGGGGGCGGTCTGCGCCCAGGCGGCGGTCGCCAGCATGAGTGTGGCGGCGATGATGGCGATTTTCTTCATGGCGTTTCCTCTTTGACGTTCAGTAACGGGCAATGCCCTTGACCTTCCAGACATTCCGCATCTCGGGAGAGATGGCGAACTGGATGAAGGCGGCGGCATTGGTCTTGTCGGGGCTGCGGGTCGAAACACCCGTGGCCATGTCCATGTGCATGCCCAGCTCGGCGGGCAATTCCCCGACCAGCCAGGGGCTGCCGGTTTCGGTGTTGGTGGGATTGTGGGCCACATGAATAAGTCCCAACCCCAGGGCATTTGCGTCACCTTCGCCGCGCTTCAAGGCGGGCTCGGCATCGCCTTTGACCGGCACGCCCTTGATGCCGGCGAAGTCAGGGCGCTTCAGCAGGCGGTCGCTCATCCCCGCCTGCATGCTGCCTGACACCGGATCGGAATAGAGAACGGACGATGCGCCTTTCAGCACCGCGATCAGCCTGGGCACCGTGGTGATGTCGGGGCGGGGGGCGTCAGGCTTCTTGAACAGCCCGATCTCGGCCCGGCCCAGCGGGGTGAAATCGGCGACCGCGCCCGACAGGATCATGGTGCCCATCAGGTCCATGGGCAGCATCACCACATCGGCGGCCGGGTCCTTGGTGCGGATGTCGTTCATGATGGTGCCCATGCCGTCCACCACGATCGTGACCTTGACGCCGGTCTTCTTCTCGAAGGCGGCGGCAACCTCGGTCAGGCCGGAATTGGAGATGACGCCGGGGCTGATGACGCGGATCTCCGCTGCCTGAGCGGCGTTCGAAACAGCCAGAATGGCTGCCAGACAGATCCAGCGCATGACGTTCCCTTACCCGGCGGACGGCTGCCTACTGGGCGCCGCCGCTCTTGCGCCCATACTTGGCGATATCGGGGGGGTTGCCAAGGTCCGCCACGGTGGTTTCCCAGGGGAAGGACAGGGTCGGGTCGTTGGCGAAGCGCTTCATTCTGATGGTCAGCTTCGCACCTGCACCCGGCGCCAGACGGACCGGGAAGCTGGTGCCGTCCACCGGGGTGGTTTCGGTCCCTTGGGTGACCGAAACGATCTGATGCTCGCCGTAAGCGCCGCCCTGAATGATGACGCTGCGCGCCGTGCTGGGGCTGATATTGACCAGGGTAACGCTGACATGATCGGGGCCCCAGCTGTCCACCAGCGCCGCCACGTCCTGGGGCAGGCCGGCGCGCCGGCGCGCCGGATCGAAATAGCGCAGGCGGCTGAACAGCAGGGTGCCGCCCTGGTTGGGCGAGGTGCGGGCCCAGCTGCCATGCTGCAGGTACAGGCCGCCTTCCATCAGCTGGGTCAGGGCGGTGATGGACGCGGGATTATATTCCAGCGCCGAATCCGCCAGCCGCATGTCGGGCGAGGTGGAATCGCTGTCCACGGTTTCCATCCGCTGGCGGATGCGCGCCAGACCGGCGCGCAGCGCCTTCACCGGATAGCCGGGGTTCCTGCCTTCCAGATAGTCGTACCATTCGGTGTCCTCGCAGCGGGCGCGGTCGGACGGCTTCATGGACAGGGCATAGATTTCCAGGAAGTTCAGCCGGTACTTGCCGGGCTTGAAGCTGTAGAAGCCCTGGTCGCTGAACATAGTCGGTGTGGACAGCTTGCCGTCGATGGTCTTGGCGGCGGCGTCGAACTTGTCGGCGGTCTTGCGCCACACGTCGAGATACCGGTCGTCACCCTTCGACAGAAGATAGGCGTTCATGAAGCCGTTGATGCACCACGGCACGCGGTTGCGGTCGGCGGGCTTGCCGGTCATCGGCACGATGGGCGAGAAGCCCCAGCCATAGGCGCCGCCATACCATTTGCCGTCGGTGGCGCCGCCGATCTTGCCGTCCAGACCAATGTTGGAGGGAATGATGCCGCCATTGTCGTGCGCGCGCTGCGCCCAGGCATCGCAATAGCCCAGCACCCAGTCCCTGTACTTCTTCTCATGCGTCAGCATGTAGGCGTTGGTGGCGAGCTGGGTGGAGGCAAGGTTCAGCGGATGATCGCCCACCACATCTGTATAGCCTTCGAAATGCGCCAGCATCCCCTTGTAGGCGCCTTCGCCATGGCCCAGTGAGGGGAAGCGGTTCTCCACCTCGATGGGATCGCCGGTCCAGTCCAGCGCGGTGGCCTTGCGCAGCATGGGCCCCCTGGAGCCGTTCATCAGGCTCTTGATCAGCTTCAGCTTGGGATCGTAGTTGGGCGCGCCGGGATCTTCGTCCATGTAGAAGCCGGCGAAGCGCTTTACCCGCTCCCGGTAGATATGGCTGTAGGGATCGCCCAGCGGCATCAGGTTGAAAACCGTCAGGCCTTCGCCATTGTGCTGCCAGTCGAACTGGCTGGGGAATTCCTTGTAGTACATGCCCAGCCGGCCGATCGGCACATCGACGGTCTTGGCGGCGCTGTACTGGCGCACATGGCCTTCATAGGCCTTGGTGTACATGTCCTTCAGTATGTCATCGCCGCCCAGGGCATAGGCGTGGGGCCAGTCATTGACGTTCTCGATGGAATCGTCGGGACCGTCATCGCCGCCGAAACGTTCGGTGGTTTCCAGCCAGCCGGTCGCGGGATTGAAATAGCGGCGGAAGAACTTCACGCAGGCGGCGGTGTGGGCGTGCAGGACTTCGCGCTGCAGCAGCGCCCATTCCGGCGGATCCATCGGCGCGCCGATGGTGATGACGCTTTCCGCACATGCGGGCAGGGGAACGATCACGGCGGCGCAGGCCGCGGCGGTGCCCATCAGAAAGGCGCGGCGGGAATTGATCATGATTGCGAAGTCCTTCTTACGGATTGAGCGAGGCGAGATACGCCGCGATGTCGATTTGCATGTCGTCCGTCATGTGGGCGACTTCCGGCTGCATCATCGCCGCGCCCGCGCCATTGCGGGTGCCTGCCCTGAAGTCGTGCAGCTGGCGCACGATGCCGCTGGGCGAGCGGCCCGCCAGCGCCGGCACGTTGCCATTGCCGCGATAATCGGGGCCGTGGCACGCGGCGCAGGGAAAGGCGCCGGCTCCGGATTCCACCAGCGCCTTGCCGCGCGCGATGGACCCTCTGGGCACATAGGCGATGAAGCCGGACTTGGAGTCGCGCACTTCGGTGCGTTCCAGGTTTTCGGGAATTTCCAGGATGCGCCTGCCGATTTTCTCCTTGGGTCCCGGCACCACCACCAGCATGTTGCGCTGGGCGATGTCAGTCTTCTGCACCTTGTCGGTCTCGACCACGCGAATCCATTTGGCGAATTTCAGTTTGGAAAAATAATCCGCGGCGATCTTTACTTCGGCGTCGTTCGACGCTTTGGCCACCGCCATCATGGCATTGATCGAGCCCATCTTGTCGGACGAGGACTTGCGGCGGCCGGAACGCATGTCGGCAACCTGGTTCACGATGTAGGCGGCGGGCTGGCCGGCCAGCGAGGCATTCTCCGGGCGGCCCTGGCCGTTGGGCAGATGGCAATAGCCGCAGGCGAACACGTCGGGCTTGCGGCCATGGGCCACGATCTGCGGCATCCGGGGATGGGAGGCCGGATACCAGTCCGGCACATTGAAACGGTCATTCACCCCGGCCACCGTGAAGGTCTTTTTGACGCCTGGCACATGGACCACCTGCCTGGGGTCGGGCTGGGGCCAGGGATGCCTGGGCACCGGATAGGCCCAGTAGGGCAGGGCGCTTTGGGCCAGGGCGGCGCCCGTCAGCGCCGCGCCACAAATTACCAGCAACAGCAGAACCTTACGCATTCCTCTCCCCCACCATTTCTTGTTCTTATTGACGGGAAGTGGCGCATTTCTTCCAGTCCCGGGCAAGGGGGCTAGTTGGGTCCCGCATAGACCTGGATCAGCACGACCCCGGCCATGATCAGCACACCGCCCACCGCCTTCTGTATGACGTTTCGCGCCGACAAGTCCTCCCGTCCAATCCTGGGGAAAAACAGGGTGAGCAGGATGCCGAACAGGAAGACAAAGAAGGTCGAAGTCGCGGAGATGGCCGAGACCAGCGCCACCGGCGCCAGCAGCGAGGCGTAGCGCACGCCCAGCCCGCCGCCCAGGTTGATCAGCTCGTTGGCGGCATTGACGCCGATCACCGCGCCGGGATTTTTGCGGAACAGATGCAGGAACTGCCTGCGGTATCCGGGCACCGCCAGGATGGCGCCGCCGAAAAGGCCTTCGCCGACGAAGGTCCAGAAGGTGGTGCTCCAGAACTCGTCATGCACGGCGAAGAACTTGAACACCACGCTGGACAGGGCCAGCACAAAGGTGGCGGCGCACATGAGCAGCACCAGCCGCGGCTTGAAGCTGCCGAAGCGCAGATCCCTGTCCAGCGACAGGCCCAGCGCGCCGCCGACAACGAGCGCGGCGCCCGCCAGCTGCTGCCAGCGCGGCATTTCGTGCAGGAAGGCCAGGCCCAGCATAAAGGTGAAGACGGTGTTGGCCTGGAACAGTGGCGCGACGACAGATGCTTCCTCGCTCTGGATGGCGCGCAGGTAGAACAGCATCGCGCCCATATAAAGGATGCCCGACACCGTCATCACGCATGTCGCCAGCCAGGGCGGCGCCAGCACCCCGGGTTCGGCCAGCCAGATGGCGGGAAGCGCCAGTACGCCCAGCAAGGCGGTGAACACGATCAGCACGGCGGTGTCGCTGTGCCGGAAATATTTGTCGACCAGGAATTTGTCGATGTGCGTCGAGACGGCCCACAGCAGGGGACCGGTAAAGGCATAGAGCAGCCACATGCCGCCATTTAGCCATGAAAAAAGGCCGCCCCGCGAGAGGCGGCCTTTTTCAAGTCAAAGTTCCGGTTACTTCTTCGGGATCAGCACGTCCGTCACCGGCGAACGCGGCGGGGTGCCAGTGTCGATCACCAGGGTCACCGCCAGGTGCACCGGCACGCTGCCCGGTTGCGGGCGGCAGTCGTGCGGTACTTCGCGCGGGATGACGAAGCTCTCGCCGGCCTTGACCGTCTTCATGGGCAGGCCCTTCAAATAGCATTCAAAGGTGCCGGACGTGACCTGGGTCATTTCCACGCCGTGATGCATGTGTGCCGATGTCGTCTCGCCGTCCTTCAGGTCGCGGGTGGTGATGATGACGGTCTGGGGCTTGGAGCCCGCCGGCACATCATAGGTCTGGGTGTTGGTGCCCTGGGCCACGGCCAGCTGGCCGCCCGACTGGGCGAATGCGGCCGTGCCGGCCGCCAGGATTGCCAAGCCTGCGATTGCGAAAATTTTCATTTTTCTTCACTCCCCAAAATCGGGCGGCAGCTTGGCGGTTCGGACGCAGGCTGGCAAGCGGGGCGAAGGCCGGATCAGCGCGATTCCAGCCAGTGCAGGCTGAACAGCCGGTCCTCGTCGGTCCATACCGCGCGGGGATTGAAGCCGGCGCGGCAGGCCATCTCGCGGAAGCTTTCGATGGTGTATTTGTGGCTGTCCTCGGTGTGCACCGCTTCGCCCTGCGCGAAGTCGAAGCGCTGGCCACACAGGCTCACGCTCTGGCGTTTCAGGCTGACCAGGTACATCTCGATCCGGTGCGCCATGGCGTTGTAGGGCGCGTAATGGGCAAACCCGTCCAGATCGAAATCCGCGCCCAGTTCATGGTTGGCGCGCGCCAGCAGATTCTTGTTGAACAGGGCAGTGACGCCGTTAGCGTCGTTATAGGCCGCATGCAACCGCACCGGGTCTTTCACCAGGTCCACGCCGATGAGCAGCCCGCCACCGTTCAGAGCACCGCGCATGCGCCTGAGCAGCGCCATCGCCGCATCGGGTTTGAAGTTGCCGATGGTGCTGCCGGGAAAGAAGCCGGCGCGGCGCGGATTGCCCGGAAGGTCCGGAATGGAAAGCGGCAAGGTGAAATCACCCACCAGAGGCCGCAAGGTAAGCGCGGGATATTCGGCCGCCAGGGCGCGAACCACCTCGCCCAGATAGCCGCCGGAAATATCCAGCGGCGTATAGGCGCGCAGATCCTGCGCCGCATCCAGCAGGATGCGGACCTTGCGCAAACTGCCGGCGCCGAACTCCACAATCTCCATGCCGGGGCCCATCAGGGCGGCGATCTCCGGCGCGTAACGGGTCAGAAGCGCGGTCTCGGTGCGGGTCTGGTAATATTCCGGCAGTTCGCAGATCTGGTCGAACAGCCGCGAGCCGGCTTCGTCATAGAAATATTTGCAGGCCAGTTCCTTGGGTGACTTGGCCAGGCCCGCGACCAGGCTGTCGGCGAAGCTGCCCTCCGCCGGCGCCGGAAGGTGGGAAATGCGGGCGAGTGTGGTGTCCATCAGACGTCCTCGGCCAATCGAATGCCGCTGAACTGCCAGCGCGCATGCGGTGGGAAAAAATTGCGGTAACTGTCGCGGACATGGCCGGGCGGGGTGCCGACGGAGCCGCCGCGCAACACCATCTGGCCCACCATGAACTTGCCATTGTATTCGGCGGCGATGCCTTCAAAGGCCTTGAAGCCGGGATAGGGATCGTAGGACGAGCGGGTCCATTCCCAGACATCGCCGTGCTGGAACAGCGGCGCCGCCGCCTCCCATTCGAACTCGGTCGGCAACCGCGCGCCGGCCCAGGCGGCATAGGCGGCTGCTTCATAGAAGCTGACATGCTCCACCGGCGCGCCCGGATCCAGCGGCTGTGCGCCGCTGAGCGTGAAGACGCTTTCGCTGCCGTCATCGTCTTTCAGCCAATAGAGCGGGGCTTCCCAATGCTCTTCCTGTATCCGCGCCCAGCCGTCCGACAGCCAGAATTCGGGGCGGCGATAGCCGCCATCGGCGATGAAGGCCTGGTATTCGCCATTGCTGACGGGACGTGCGGCAATGCGGAAAGGCCGCAGCAGCACCTGGTGGCGCGGCAGCTCATTGTCGAAACAGAAACCCGAACCGTCATGGCCGATCCAGGTCGCGCCGCCGGGAATGGAGATCCCGTCCAGTGGCTGGGCCGCGCGTGCGGTGGGCCTGTCGCTGCGATAGGCTGGAAGCAGCGGATTGCAGAAAAAGGCGTGCTTGATGTCGGTGAGGATCAGTTCCTGGTGCTGCTGCTCGTGATGCAGGCCCAGTGTGATGGCGTCGCGCAAAGTGTCGTCGCCGCAGGCCTCAACTATCGCGGCATCGACATGGGCGCGCCAGGCAAAAACCTCGTCCAGCGTGGGACGTGTGAGAAGACCGCGGCGCGGGCGCGGATGCCGTGGGCCCAGCGCCTCGTAATAGGAGTTGAACAGATAGGTGAAGCGCGGATCGAACGGCTTGTAGCCGGGCCGCTGCGACAGGATAACGGTTTCGAAAAACCAGGTCGTGTGGGCCAGGTGCCATTTGACCGGGCTGGCGTCCGGCATGGACTGGATGGTGCAATCTTCCGCCGACAGCGGCGCCGCCAGGGCCTCGCTATGGGCGCGCACGGACGCATAGGTCTGGGCCAGGGCGGGGGATGGCAGAACGGCGGATTTCATCTGGGTTCCGTTCGACAGGCTGGTGGGTAGGTTACGCCGCCCTGACCATGAAAAAGGCGGGGAGGGCCGAAAAAGTTCCCTTTTTTGCCTCGAATTCTGCCAAGCGCATGAAAAGGCGTGTATTTTTGCCCCGGGCCGGCCATGGGGTCCGGGTGCGGCATTTCGGCATTGTAAGCGAGGTCTGTGACAGGAAAGCCGCAGAAAACCCCTTGTTTTCCTTGGACCGGAACCGCCGGTCTGTTATTTTCTTGCCACTAACAGAGGGGCCCCGATCAGGGGTTGGTGATGGGTAATTTCAAGCACGCTGCGGTGTTGGCCGCGGGGCTTGCCGCGATCTGCGCGGCGGCGCCGGTGCTTGCCGCTGCGCCATCACCCAGCCTGCAGTCCTTCGGCGCCGCGCGCGCGATCTCCGCCTATGAATTGTCCGCGCCCGCTTTGTCGGGCGGCGCCGTGCAGCCCATCGTGGCGGCACAGCTGTCGGGCAGCACGCTCAGCTTCGCCGGCGCGTCCTCCTTCGCCACCAGTGCGCTGCTGGCGCCGAACCTGGCGCTGGACACGGGCGCGAATATCGACATCGCCGCGCGCTTCACCAATTACGGCGCTGGTTACAGCTCCGGCGCTTCGCCGTTCCTGTCGTCGGTTTCCGCGCCGTACCTGGCGCTCGCCAATGGCGGCAGTTACAGCGGCGTGACCTTCGTGCCGTATGCCAATCTGCGCCTGCGCGCCGGCATCGCCACCAGCAATGAGCGGCTGGACCGGTTCCATTTCGATGCTGCCGCGCCCACCGGCCCGCTGGCGCTGACCTATGACGCCAGCCAGAGCCAGTCGCTGCTGGGCGGCATGTCGCTGGATGTTTCCAGCGCGCTGGGCCTGGATGTCACCGCTATGGCCTCGCAGCGCTCGGGCATGCCGCTGGGCCTGGCCAATCCGAACATCGCGCAGCATTCCAGCACCGGCGCGCTCAGCGTTGCGGCGCATGTCGATGTCGGCAAGGGCTGGGTCACCACCGCCTCCTTCAGCGAAGGCATGACCCAGCTGGATTCGCGCGGCAATTTCGGCAGCGCCAGCGCTACGCTGCACGAACAATCCTATTCCTTCGCCATCGCCAAGCATGGCGTGTTCGGCAATGACACGCTGGGCGTGGCTTTCTCCGCGCCCGCGCCCAGTCTGGCCGGAACCTTTTCCAGCCTGACCTCGGCCGGCGACATGCCGCTGGTGATCGCGCAGGGCGCGCCGCTGACCCATGTCCAGGAAACCGATATCCAGCTGGGTTATGTGACCAACTTCCTGGACGGCGCTGTGGCGCTGCAGACCAACGCCGCCTACCAGACCAACGCCCAGGGCCAGCGCGGCGCCACCGCCGTGTCGCTGCTCAGCCGCGCGAAAATCAAGTTCTAAAAGCGTAGGCGAAAGCCGGAGCGGCCTTTATAAAGCCGCTGCCGGTGGGCTAAAACCCGCATCTCTTCGCGTCTTTCAAAGGAATCCCCATGGCCGGGCCGCAATTCGTTTACTACATGAAGGACCTGTCCAAGACCTATCCGGGCGGCAAGCAGATTCTCAAGAACATCTATCTGTCCTTCTATCCGGGCGCCAAGATCGGCATCGTCGGCGTCAACGGCGCGGGCAAATCCACCCTGATGAAGATCATGGCCGGCATGGACACGGAGTTCACCGGCGAGGCCTGGGCCGCCGATGGTATCCGCACCGGCTATCTCTCCCAAGAGCCGCAGCTGGATCCGTCCAAGGATGTGCGCGGCAATGTGATGGAAGGCGTCGCCAAGAAGCAGGCTTTGGTCGACCGCTACAATGAGATCGCGTCGAACTACACCGACGAGACCGCCGACGAGATGGCGAAGTTGCAGGACGAGATCGAAGCGCAGGGCCTGTGGGACCTGGACAGCAAGGTGGACCAGGCGATGGATGCGCTGCGTTGCCCTGATGGCGATGCCAAGGTTGAAACCCTGTCGGGCGGCGAGCGCCGCCGCGTGGCG
>CAIUTH010000248.1 GCA_903902075.1 uncultured Alphaproteobacteria bacterium | reverse complement strand
GTGATGGACCGGGCCGCCACCACTTGGCAGGTGCTGAATGGGGTAAGCATGAATTGCGTGCAGTGCCATTCGCATCCCTATGATCCGATCCGGCACAGCGAATATTACAAGTTCCTGGCGTTCTTCAACACCTCGCGCGATGCCGACATCGCCTTTGACCGGTCGCTGACCGATGATTGGCCGGTGCTGAAAGTGCCGACCGACAAAGCGCTTCAGGGCGAGGCGGACAGCCTGCAGCGCGAAGCCGAAAGCCTGCGCAGCTCGGTCGTCGCTTCCAGCCGCCATGCCGAGGCGCGGGCGAATTGGAAGCCGATGCCGATCCGCAGCGGCACTGTAAGCGCGGTGCTGGCGCTGGAGCGCGCCATGGCCTTGCCGGAGAACAAGGACGCCAAGCGCCAGAAACAGTTGCGCGCCGACCTGGCGAAGGCGAAGGCAGAAGCGCCGCGCGCCGGTTTCCGCCTGAAAGACGGGATGGCCGAACAGACCGGCACCGTGCCGATGAATTCGGTGTTCGAGTTCACAATTGACGCGCGCCCCAACTCTGGTTTGGCGCAACTGACGGCGCTGCGCCTGGAGGTGCCGCCCGGCAATCCCGCCAAGGCGCGGCATTACCCGGAACGGGGATTTGTCGCCAACCGGATAGATGCCTGGCTGGTGAAGGATGGCAAGTCCGAACCGATCGCCTTCCGCCTGGTGGCGCCGGATTCGATTGCCGATGTCGAAGGCAATATCCGCCGCATGCTGCGCAACGCTGCCAAGCCCGGGCATGTGATGCCGCGGCTGGCGCAAACCAGCGGCTTCATGGCCGATCCCGGCCTGTCGGTGGTCAAATGGGTGGTGGCGGTTCCGGAAAAACCGCTGGCGCTTCTGCCCGGCGCCAGCCTGAAGCTGCAACTGACCCATGGCGAACTGATCAACGCGGCCCAATCGGCGGTGCCGCGTCTGCGCGTGTCGGCGAGCGCCGATCCGGCCTGGACGGCGCTGGCCAATGCGTCGGATCTGGAACAGAAATATGCCCGGCTGGAAGCGATCGAGCGCCGCCTTGCGGACATTCCCGGCGTGGCCCTGCCGGTGATGCTGGAGCAGCCGGCCTATGACCGGCGGCCCACCCTGGAATTCGAGCGCGGCAGTTTTCTCACCCAGGTCGGTCCGGATCTGCCGGCCGCCACCCCCGCGCTGTTTCCCAAGCTGCCGGGCAATGCGCCGCGCAACCGCCTGACCCTGGCGCGCTGGTTCTTCGCGCCGGACCAGCCTTTGACGGCGCGGGTGGCGGTGAACCGGACCTGGGAGCAACTGTTCGGCACCGGCATTGTCGAGACATTGGAAGATTTCGGCAGCGCCGGCGAAATGCCCAGCCATCCCGAACTGCTGGACTGGCTGGCGCTGCATTTCCAGAACGATCTGCACTGGAACCAGAAGGCGCTGCTGCGCGAGCTGGTGACCAGCGCCGCTTACCGCCAGAGCGCCAGATCCAGCGCCGCGTTGCAGGCGCGCGATCCTCGCAACAGGTTCTTGGCGCGCGGGCCCCAGCAGCGCCTGAGCGCCGAAATGATCCGCGACCAGGCCCTGCTGGCCAGCGGGCTTCTCAATCCCCAGATGGGCGGCCCTCCGGTGATGCCGCCACAGCCCAATGGCGTGTGGAACGTCGAAGCCAACAATCCCGAACGCTGGAAAGACTCCACCGGCATCGACCGCTATCGCCGCGCCGTCTACACATTCATCAAGCGCACGGCCATTTATCCCAGCTTCGTCACCTTCGACGCGGCCGATCGCCAGCTTTCCACCCCCCGCCGCATCCCGACCAATACGCCGCTGCAGGCGCTGGTGACCCTGAATGATCCGGTGTTCCAGCAGGCCGCCGACGCGCTGGCAAAGCGCATGACCAGGGAAGGGCCGAAAGACGTGGATGGAAGGCTCAATTACGGGGCGCGGCTGGTCCTGTCGCGCGAATTGTCGCCGGGCGAACTGACGGTGCTGCGCAAGCTCTATGGGCAAAAGCCGGCGGCGGTGGCGAGTGCCCTGTTCAATCTTGATGCGGCGCTGACGAGGTAATCATGTCCGATCTAACAAGCGATGACCTCCTCGCCGAATATCTGAAAGTCCAGGCCCAGACCCGCCGCCAGTTTGTTGGCTGGGGGGCGGGCGGGTTGGGCGCCTTGTTCATGAATTCGGCCATGGCGGCACCGCCGCAGCCGCATGCCGTACCTTCCGCGCTGAATTTCGCGCGCGATCCGGCGACGCCGCTGTCGGTGTTGCCGCCGCAATTCGCCGCCAAGGTCAAGCGGGTGATCTATCTGCACATGGGTGGCTCGCCTAGCCAGCTCGACCTGTTCGACTACAAGCCGGTGCTCAAGCGTTTCCACGGTCACGACTGCCCGCAATCCTTTCTGGCCGGAAAGCGCTTTGCCTTCATCCAGGGCGTGCCCAAGCTGCTGGGGCCGATGTTTCCCTTTCATCAGGCGGGCAAGAGCGGCGCCTGGATTTCCGACCGGCTGCCGCACCTGGAAAAGCAGGTGGACGATCTTTGCATCATCAAGTCCATGACCACCGACCAGTTCAACCATGCCCCGGCGCAGCTTCTGGTCCATACCGGCGATCCGCGCCTGGGCCATGCTTCCCTCGGTTCCTGGATCACCTATGGCCTGGGCAGCGAGAACCAGAACCTGCCGGGCTTTATCGTTCTGATCTCCAACGGTGGCACCACCGCCAATGCCGGCAAGCCGCTGTGGGGATCAGGCTTCCTGCCGTCAGTCTACCAGGGCGTGCCGTGCCGTTCGGCCAGTGAGCCGGTGCTTTACTTGCAGAATTCCCCCAGCGTCACCCGGCCGGAGCGTCGCCAGGTTCTGGATGCGGTGGAGGAGATCAACCGGGAAAATTTCAAGACCTTTGGAAATCCCGAAACCGTCACGCGCATTGCCCAGTATGAAATGGCTTTCCGCATGCAGCTGGAAGCCAGCGACGCCATGGACATCAAGAAAGAGCCGGCCAAGGTTCTGGAACGCTATGGCGCCGAACCGGGCAAGACCAGCTATGCCAACAACTGCCTGGTGGCGCGGCGGCTGGCCGAGCGCGGCGTGCGCTTCATCCAGCTGTATCACTGGGGCTGGGATTCCCACGGCACGCCGGTGGACGAGGGCGTCAATGTTGGCCTGGTCAAGCGCTGCAAGGAAACCGACCAGCCCACCGCGGCGCTGCTGGCCGATCTCAAGCAGCGCGGGCTGCTGGAAGATACTCTGGTGATCTGGGGCGGGGAGTTCGGCCGCACTCCGATGTGGGAAAACCGCGGCGGCCAGGAAATGGAATTCATCGGGCGCGATCACCACCCGTCCTGCTTCACCCTGTTCATGGCGGGCGGCGGCATCAAGCACGGCATCAGCCATGGCGAGACAGACGAGATGGGATATTCCATCGTGCGCAATCCGGTGGAGGTGCGCGACCTGCACGCCACCATGCTGTACCTGCTGGGTTTCGATTACCGAAAACTGAACTATCCCTATCAGGGGCTGGACCAGAAGCTGACCGGTGTGAAGCCCGCCCGTATCGTCTCCGAAATCCTGGCATGACGGGTTAATGGGGCGATGTCGGATTTCGGACTCGGGCGCATGTCGGCGCCGGCCTATGCCGCCTGCGTGGCGCTGGTGACGGCGCTGGGGCTGGGCTTTGCGGCGTGGGCGCATCCGGCCTTCCTGCACAGCAGCTTGCAGAATTTGGGCCTGGAAAAGGCGCCGCGCGCCATGCCGGGTTCCTTCTATATCACCCGGATCGCGCCCTTGTTTGAAACGCGCTGCGTCAGCTGTCACGGCAACACCCGCGCCAAGGGCCAGTTGCGGCTCGACAGTTTTGCCGCGGCTATGCGCGGCGGCAAGGATGGCACGGTGATCGTGCCGGGCGATCCCGGGGCCAGCGAACTTTTCCATCGCATCAGCTTGCCGGTGAGCGACGACAAGGCCATGCCGCCCAGCGGTAAGTCGCCGCTGACGGCGGACGAGGTGACGGTGATCAGGCTGTGGATCGCCGCCGGCGCTTCGGGCGAGATGCGTACCATCAAGGGCGCGCCCAAGCCGGTTCTGGAAGTCAGAATCCCCGAGAGTGATCCGGCGGCGGTGCAAAAGCAGCGCGCCCCGCTGGCCGCAGCCGTGACACAGCTCCAGGCCCGCTTTCCCGGCGTGATCATTTATGAATCGCGCAATTCCGCCGACCTGGAAGTGGACGCATCCCTCAAGGGCGCAGCCTTCGGCGATGCCGATCTGGCGGCGCTGATGCCGTTGAAGACACGCATCACCCGCGCTGATTTTTCAGGCACGTCCATCACGGATGCCTCCGCGCCGGCGCTGGCGGCCATGACCGCACTGACAAGGCTGCGGCTGGCACGTACCCAGGTGACGAACAAAACGATCGGGTCTCTGGCTTCTCTCATGACGCTAAAGTCCGTGAGCCTGATCGACACCAAGGTCAGTGACGCGGCGCTGGCGCCGCTGCGGCAACGCGGGGTGTTGGTTTATGGGGGCGGCAATGAGTGACCCCGTGAAGGAACATGTGCTGGTCTGGGACATCCCCACCCGCATCTTCCACTGGACCATCGTGGTGCTGGTGGCCCTGTCCTGGTTCAGTGCCGATCAGGGCTCTATGCGGGTGCATTTGTGGTCGGGCCTGACCTTGCTGGCACTGCTACTTTTTCGGGTGCTGTGGGGCCTTTTCGGTTCCACCACCGCGCGCTTCGCGGATTTCCTGCATCCGCCGCGCAAGGTGGTGGCCTATCTTCGCGGCCAAGAGATGGCACTTTACGCCGGCCACAATCCTGCCGGCGGCTGGATGGTGGCAGTGATGATCGGTGTGCTGCTGGCCCAGGCGCTGACAGGCCTTTTCTCCAATGACGGCCTCCATTTCACTGGTCCGCTGGCGCTGTGGGTCAGCGATGATGTCTCCACACGTGTCACGGGCCTGCACGGGACCATCTTCAACATCATTCTGGTGCTGGTCTGGCTGCATGTCGTGGCGGTGGGATTCTACCTGCTGGTGAAGAACCACAATCTGGTGGCCGCCATGTTCACCGGCAGGAAGCATTCCCGGCATGTGCCGGCCGGGCTGAACCTGTCTTTCACCCGTCTTTCCAACGCGCTGCTGCTGCTGGGCCTGACAGCCGTCATCGCGGCGTGGGTCTTTTTCCAGGGGGTACCATGAAGAAACTGATTTGCAGCCTGATGTTTGTTGCGGCGATTGCGACGGCCGATGCCGCCACCTTCACCATGGACACCAAATACTTCACTCCGCCGGACGGCATGGCGACCATCGGGGATTCCCACGGCGACATCGCCGTTTCGCCCAAGGGCGAGATTTATGTCAGCGTGCAGGGCGGGGCG
>CAIUTH010000247.1 GCA_903902075.1 uncultured Alphaproteobacteria bacterium | reverse complement strand
TGGGTCGGGGTGCTGACCTTCATGTAATGGTTGCCGGCCTTGTCGTCCGGCTTGGGCTGATCGCCGGAATAAAGCGGCAGAATGCCGGTATGGGTGACTTCAAAGCGCAAGCTGGGCTCGGCTCCGATGGTTTCCATCGAATAGCGGACCCGCTGCGGCACCTGGACCAGGAAGCCCTTGGTGGCGACGAAAGGCTTTTGCCCTTCGATGGTGAAGCGGATCTGTCCGCCCCACACCACCCAGAAGGCGCGGTCGTCGCCCCAGTACATGGTCGGGCTCTTGTCACCAGGCTGCGCCTGGATCCACTTGGTGTCATAGCGGTCAGTCAGGATGACCTGTTCGCTCCAGCGCGCCTGGCCCTTGTGCTTGGCCAGGACCTCCTTCAGGCGCGTGACGGGCTTGTTCTTGCCATAGGGCACCATCTTGTCGGGCTTGGGCGACCAGGCGTACCAGGCGTCCGACCAGGCCGGCGCCGCCAGGGCGGCGGCCATGCCAGCGACAAGGGCGCAACTAAGCGCCCGCTTTCGAGAAAATATCATCCGGCAACTCCCCTGACGTTCCGCGGTTCGCCCGCGTTCTTACCCCACTGATAAACTCTCATCTTTGCCGTGGGCTGTAAATCCGAACAGCTTGCTGCGTCGCAACACGAATGCTCTGCGCGCTCGCGGCACCTTGACTTGTTGTCAGCCCCGCCCAAACGTCAGGACAACAAATCAGGGGAAGAAACCATGTCCGGGACCAAGTTGCAGCGCCGCCATTTCATGACGTCCACCGTCGCGGCCGGTGTCGCCGCGGCGATGCCGCAGATGGCGTTCGGCGCCACCCGCAAGAAGATCAAGCACAAGCCGCTGGACCCGGTGAACCCGGACATCCTGTTCGGCACGACCAGTTCGATGTGGGGCGGGGCAGGGGTCGGCGCCAAGCAGACGCACGACACGCCCTGGGCGATCAAGCGCATGGCCGAAGTCGGCCTGCAGGGCATCGAATTCTATGGCGACGGCATCGAGGCCTATCGCGCCAATCCCATGGAACTGCAGAAGATGATGGACGATGCCGGCATCACCTTCATCGGTGCGTCGAACGGCGAGAAGGGCCAGTCCACCAACTTCATCGATGTGGACCAGGTCCCCAAGACCATGGCCGACCATATCGCCTTCTGCCGCGACTTCCTGCAGCCGCTGGGCTGCGACCACTGGAAGATCAACATGGGCCAGCGTCCGGTGGGCGGCCCCAGCGAAGAACAGCTCAAGCGCCTGGCCGACAATCTGAACAAGCTGGGCGAAAAGACCATCGCTATGGGCGTGCGCCTGTCACCCCATCCTCATATCTGGGGCCCGCTGGAGCGCGAAAAGGACATGCGCTTCGTCATGGACCATACCGATCCCAAATATGTCTGGATGACTGCCGATACCGGCCACCTGGTGCTGGGCGGCGGCGATCCGGTGCAGATCATCAGCGATTATTTCCCGCGCGTGTCCGAGATCCATCTCAAGGACACCTATGCCAAGTATCGCGGCAACACCCAGACCCCGACGCCGGAGATGCACAAGGAAGCCAGCGTCTATCACAACCTTGGCGGCGGTGGCGTCGATTTCCCGGCGCTGTTCAAGTTGCTGCGCGACCGCCACTTCAAGGGCTGGGCGATATTCGACGTGGACGGCCCGCGCAAGGGCGATGACGGCTATGACGCGATCGGTGGCAACCGCGAACTGGCAGTGGACGATTACATCTCGCACAACATCAACTATCTGCGCGACGTGATTGGCATCAAGCTGCCGCCGCACTCCACCTGATCGCGCTTCCCGGGAGATAGTATGTCTCGCTTCACTGTTCTTTGTGCCGCCGCATTCCTGCTGGCGGCGTCACCCGTTTTCGCCGCGGGTTTTGACGCCGAGCTGGACCCGGCGCCATTCGATGCCACCAACCGCGCCGATGTGATCGGCAGCATCGGCAACGCCACCGCCACATTGGACGGCA
>CAIUTH010000246.1 GCA_903902075.1 uncultured Alphaproteobacteria bacterium | reverse complement strand
TGCCGCCGACGGCAACAACGGGCCGCGAGAGGGCGGGCGAGCGAGCTAGCGACAACACTGCGGCGAGGCTGCCGTGGCCGCGGCCGGCAGCGGTGCCGTCTGCTTCGCTGTCGGCGTCGGCGCCGCCGCCGCCGTCGTCATCGCCGCCTCCGCCGCCGCCTCCGCCTCCGCCTCCGCCGCCTCCCCCGCCGCCTCCGCCCCCGCCGGCGAAGACGTACATCGTGTTCTTCGACTTCGATAAGTCGAACCTCACGGCGGAAGCGCAGAGCACGGTTACCGAGGCTGTCTCGGCTGCCAAGACTCTGGGTTCGGTGCGCATCATGGTCACCGGTCACACCGACACCGTCGGTTCGGATCGCTACAACCAGGCGCTCTCGATCCGTCGTGCCACCTCCGTGAAGGACGAAATGGTCCGTCAGGGTCTGGGTGCCGACTCGATCGCGATCGAAGGCAAGAGCTTCCACGACCCGCTGGTTCCGACCGGCCCGGGCGTGCGCGAGCCCAAGAACCGCCGTGCGGTCATCGATCTCGGTGGCTAATCGACAGGTTCAAACCTGAAAGCAAAAAGGCCGGTCGCAAGACCGGCCTTTTTCTTTGGTCATTCTCTTCAGCACCGAACAGACAAAGAAAAACGGCGCGGCTCCCTGAGCCGCGCCGTTTCTTTTTCAGATGCGCTTAGCGCCTGAGCGCAGGTGCGACAGCGGGCTGTCCAGCGGCAGCAGGCTGCCCAGGGAAAGGCAGATAGTTCGCGTCGGCGGGAAGATCATGGCGCGGCGTCGGCATGATATCGGGGCCGGCCTGGACGCCCTGCAGCGCCACGGCCACCTTGATCTCGCAGCTGTCGACCGGATTGGCTTCGTTCACCGGCACGCCGGACACGAAGTCTTCCAGCACCGGCTTGTCGGGGGCGAGCGCCGCAGCGAACACCACTTCGGCCGTGCGACAGAAATTGTCATGGGCGCCGGGCTTGGTGCGGCGCTGCTCGGCATGGGCGATGGCGCGGGTCTTGAACGAATCATAGGCAGCATCGCCGGCGCGGCTGCCATTCATGCGCTTGAACATCTTGAGCATGGTGGCGTCCGACTTGCGCAGCTCCTTGTTGAAGACGGTCTGGAACTGGTTGAACAGCGCCACCGCCTTGGGGCCGCAGGCCAGGGCGGCATCGGTCAGCTCCTGCTGCACCGAGGCCACCTGGATGGCGGAGATTTCGGAGGCGCTGGCACAGGCCGCGGACACCGTACGCGCTTCGGCAACCGGCAGGCCCAACAGGCTGAGAGCCGCCGCACCGGCGGCCAACTTCATGCACTTCATATGTACCTCTTCGACTATCCCAGCAGCGGGACCATAAACTGAACCACGCCGGACCGCCAAGCCCTTGGAAACAGGGAACTTTCAAGAAGTTACCCCTGTATGCAACAGCAAAGCCTTAGCCGCGTTGTTCTTTCATGCGCTGTTTTGTGCTCCTTGCCGCTGCCATCCCGGCCATGATCGCCGGATCGGCATCCGTCTGGGCGTTTCCGGGCCCGGAAATCAACAAGCCCTGGCCGACCGAGCACCAGCAGGAGCTTCGCACCCTTGCCAGCCCGCCTGCACCCTATGCCATGCGCTACACGGACGAAGCCGCCCAGACCCTGGGCATGAAGGACGGCAAATGGGAGGCCTTCACCCCCGTGAACCCCCTGATGCCCCGTGTTAACGGCGGACTGGACGGCGGCCGCCCGATGGTTCGCCTGCAATGGCAGCAGGGCCAATAGTCTTCCGGCAATAACGCCGCTTCCCCCACCTTCCGCATTTTAGTATTGCTGCCGCCACAAAGGCGGTATCGGCATGGCCTACAAAATCGCAGTCATCGGGGCGACCGGCAATGTCGGCCGGGAGATGCTCAAAGTCCTGGCCCAGCGCGAATTTCCCATCAGTGAAGTGGTGGCCCTGGCATCGCCCCGGTCCATCGGCCAGCAGGTCTCGTTCGGCGATCACACGCTGAAGGCCAAGGCGCTGGACTATTACGACTTCAAGGGCACCGACATCGCCCTGATGAGTGCCGGCGGCGCCATCGCCAAGGAATGGGCGCCCAAGATCGCCGCCCAGGGGTGCCTGGTCATCGACAATTCCAGCGCCTGGCGCATGGACCGGCAGGTGCCGCTGGTGGTGCCGGAGGTCAATCCCGAAGCCCTGAACGACATTCCCAAGGGTATCATCGCCAATCCCAATTGTTCGACCGCGCAACTGGTGGTCGCCCTGAAGCCGCTGCATGACCTGTTCACGATCAAGCGCGTGGTGGTTTCGACCTATCAGTCGGTGTCCGGCGCCGGCAAGGACGCGATGGACGAGCTGTTCCGCCAGACCCGCGCGGTGTTCGTCACCGATCCGGTGGTGGTGGAGCATTTCACCAAGCAGATCGCCTTCAATGTCATCCCGCAGATCGATGTCTTTCTGGATTCCGGCGTCACCAAGGAAGAATGGAAGATGTCGGCCGAGACGCAGAAGATTCTCGACCCTGACATCCAGCTCACCGCCACCTGCGTGCGGGTGCCGGTGTTCCGCGGTCACAGCGAGTCGGTGAACATCGAATTCGAAAAGCCCGTCACCGCCGAACAGGCCCGCGCCGCCCTGCGCGCCGCGCCCGGTATCATGGTGGTCGATAAGCGCGAGGATGGCGGCTATGTCACGCCCATCGAATGCGCCGGCGAGGATGCCACCTTCGTCAGCCGCATCCGTAAGGATCCTACGGTCGAAAACGGCCTCAATATGTGGATAGTGTCCGACAATCTTCTCAAGGGCGCCGCGCTCAACGCGGTGCAGATCGCCGAATTGCTCGTCAAACGCAACCTGCTCAAAGCCGCATAAACACGGCATTTTTCGAGGAGACCTGCCCGATGCCCAAAGCCTATTGGATCGCACGCGTGGACGTGCATGACCCCGAGACCTACAAGTCCTATGTCGAGACCGCCAAGCCGGCCTTCGAACGCTTCGGCGCCAAGTTCCTGGCGCGCGGCGGCAAGACCGAAGTGCTGGAAGGCCAGGCCCGCGCCCGCAACGTGGTGATCGAGTTCGCCTCGCTGCAGGACGCGCACGACTGCTACCATTCGCCCGAATACACCAAGGCCCGCGAATATCGCGACAAGGCCGGCCAGGGCGAATTCCTTCTTGTCGAAGGCGTATAAAGCCCGCCGCACGGCGCTGTACGTGCCCGCTGCCAACAGCAGGGCACTGGAGGAGGCGCGCACCCTGGACGCCGATGTGGTGATCCTGGACCTGGAAGATGCCGTCGCCGCCGAAGACAAGGCGCGGGCCCGCGAAACCGCGGCGGCGATGCTGAAGAATTTTGCGCCGCTCGAAGTGGTGGTGCGGGTCAATTCAGCCGGCACCATCTGGCATGACGCGGACATGGAAGCGATGGCGCAGGCCCAGCCCCACGCCATCCTGCTGCCCAAGATTTCCGGCGCGCAGGACATCGAGGTCGCCAAGGCCAAATGCGGCGGCGCGCCGCTTTGGGCGATGATCGAAACCCCGCGCGCCGTGTGTTGTGCCCTGGCCATTGCCGACGCCGGCGTGGATTGCCTGATCTTCGGGGTCAATGACCTGGTCAGCGCCATGGTGGCCCGCCACCGCCCCGACCGCATCAATATGCATGCCGCGATGTCGCAAACCGTTTTGGCGGCGCGCGCCGCCGACATCACGGTGCTGGACGGGGTGTACAACGCGCTGGACGACATGACCGGTTTTGCCAAGGCCTGCGCCGAAGCGCGCGACTTCGGCTTTGACGGCAAAAGCGTCATCCATCCGAGCCAGGTCGCCCCGGCCAAGGCCGCCTTTTCGCCGTCGCTGGACGAGATTGCCTATGCCCGGCGCGTGCTGGCCGCGTTTGCCGCCCAGCCCGGCGCCAGTGTCGTCACCCTGGACCGGCGCATGCTGGAGGCGCTGGATGCCGCCAGCGCGCGGCGCACCCTGGCGCGCGCAGGGCTCTAGATGCTGCTGACCCAGTACCAGGACTTGGGTGCGCGCGGTGAACTGCGCCCCGACGCGGCCCAGGAAAACGCCGTGAACCGCCTGGCCGATCTGGCCGCGGCGCTGGCGCAAAAGCCTACCTTCATCCTGTTCGGCAAGAAGCCTCCGCCGCCGCGCGGGCTTTATATCTGGGGCGATGTGGGGCGCGGCAAGACGTTCCTGATGGACCTGTTCTTCAGCGCGGCGAAAGTCACCAAAAAGCGCCGCGCCCATTTCAACCGCTTCATGGTCGATGTGCATGCCCGCATCCACGCGATTCGCCAGCGCGCCGGGTCCAGCGATCCCATCCCCGTCGTGGCGCGAGACTTGGCCGCCGATGCACGACTTTTGTGTTTTGACGAATTCCAGGTCACCGACGTGGCCGACGCCATGATCCTGGGCCGGCTGTTCGACCGGTTGTTCGCAGAAGGCGTCACCATCGTCGCCACGTCCAACACCCCGCCCGATCGTCTTTATGAAGGCGGGCTGAACCGCCAGCTCTTTTTGCCCTTCATCGCCGAGATCAAGCAGCGGCTGGAGGTGGTGGAGCTGAACGGACCGACCGATTACCGGCTGCAACGCATTTCCGGCATCACCGTCTACATGACGCCACTGGGTCCGGATGCCGATAGTGCGATGGATGCAGCCTGGCAGCGGCTGACCGATACCCCGCGCGGCAAGCTGTGCAGTCTGGCGGTGCTGGGCCGCAAAGTTCCGGTGCCGCAGGCGGCACGCGGCGTGGCGCGGTTCGACTTTCGCGACATGTGCGCCCAGCCCCTGGCGGCGGCGGACTTCCTGGCGGTGGCGCAGGAATTTCACACCCTGCTGCTGGATCATATTCCCGAACTGTCGCCGGAAAATCGCAACGAGGCGCGGCGCTTCATTCTGCTGATCGATACGTTATATGACGAGGGCGTGAAACTGGTCTGTTCGGCCGCCGCACCGCCCGAGCTGCTGTATCCCGCGGGCGATGGCGCCGAAGCCTTTCGCCGCACCGCCTCGCGCCTTGCAGAGATGCAGAGCGAAGACTATCTCAGGCGCGGTCACGGCATTCACGGGCTGTCGCAATGACGAATGTTCTCTGGGCGTGTGCGTTTGTGCTGGCCTGTATCGGTTTTTACCGGTTCGGCCTGCCCTGGCTGAAACGCTTCGACCAGGCCAATGTTGCGCGCATCGCCCAGCAGGAGCGCGACAAGGCCGACGCCAATGCCCATATCCGCCATGCCCTGGACGTGGCCAATGAGCAGGTCGAGGAAATCCAGGAAATCAAGGTCGGGGCCGCGACCCACTACCTGTTCGAGGCCCAGATCTTCGCCAGCCGCGACGAGGCCGAGGAAATGCGCGCAACCCGTGTCGGCACGGTGGCGCGGCGTTTCTATGAAGATTTGCCGGCGGCCTTGGCCGGCGCGGCGGAACGCGGCCGCATGTCGGCGCGTGAGCGCGCCTCAGCGCGCTGGAAGAAAACAGTCCACTAGGCCGCTTCGCCCTTCATCAGCTTGGGGAGCTTGCCGACATCCCCGCCGGCATGGCGCATGAAAAAGCGTCGCGCGGGACCGATGGAATCGACGATACCCAGCCCCAGATCGCGCAGATGCCGCAGCGGTGCGATATCATTGGAGAACAGCCGGTTCAGCGCATCCATGGTGCCGCCCATCACCACCGAATCGAACCGGCGCCAGCGCTCATAGCGCTTGAGCGTATCCAGCGCGCCGATATCGCGGCCCAGCCGCGCCGCATCCAGCAACACTTCCGCCAGAGCGGCAGCGTCTTTCAGACCCAGATTCAATCCCTGCCCGGCAATGGGATGAATGCCATGGGCGCAATCGCCGGCCAGAGCGAACCGCGGTCGCACGAAATCGCGCGCGATATGAAATGACAGCGGATAAGACCAGCGCGGTCCCGCCGATTTGGTCTGCCCCAGATGCGATCCGAAGCGGCGCGACAATTCCGCATTAAAACCTTCTTCGTCCAGCGCCAGCAATCCCGGCGCTTTCTTCTTGTCTTCGGTCCACACCAGCGAGGAGCGGTTGCCCGTCATCGGCAAGATCGCGAACGGACCCGAGGGCAGGAAGTGTTCATAGGCCACGCCATTGTGCGACTTCTCATGTTCCACGGTCGCGACGATGCCGGTTTGCGGATAGGACCAGCCGATCACCTGCACGCCCATCTGGCTGCGCAGCGGTGATTCGCGGCCGTCGGCGGCGATCACCAGCGCCGCGGAAATTTCCTCGCCATTCGCCAGCCGCGCCACGGCGCGGCCAGTCTCCACCGTCAGCGACTTGATCGTGGCCGGCGCCAGCACTTCCAGATTCGCCTGCCGCGCGACCGCTTCGTGCAAGGCGGTGCGGATGTGACGGTTCTCGGCGATATGGCCCAGCGCATCGGCACCCACTTCCTGGGCGTCGAAGTGCAGCGAGAAGGGTGAGGCGGCTTTGCCGGCCTGTCCGTCGGTGACCAGGATCTCGCGGATGGGCTGGGCATGGGGCTTCAGGCTGTCCCACACTCCCAGCGCCGTCAGCATCCGCACACTGGCATAGGCCAGGGCCGAGACCCGGCCATCGAACTTGGGATTCAGCACCTCAGCGGGGGGCGCGGCATCCACCAACAGCACCTTCAGGCCGCCCTGGGCCAAGGCCAGCCCCAACGGCAGGCCCACCATGCCCCCGCCACTGATCAAAATATCGGCCTGCTTCACTGGCTGCATCCTCTGCACATATTTTATGCAAAAACTGACTTTTGCGTAATAAGCAGGCAAATAGCCCTGCCTGTTTTTGAGTCATTGTGACTCGTTTTTTGGCCAAAAATCTTTCTTTTACAATGCCTTGGCTTCCGGCCCGAAAGTTGGCCCGCTTCTTGATAATTCGTTAAAGCCGGGCCCTTCGTCCGGCGCTGGCAATAACACGGAAGGACGGCAGATGAAGCTTATTACGGCGATCATCAAACCCTTCAAGCTCGATGAAGTGCGCGAGTCTCTCTCGGCGCTCGGCGTTCAGGGCATGACGGTGACTGAGGTCAAAGGCTACGGGCGGCAAAAGGGGCATACGGAAATCTATCGCGGCGCGGAATACGCCGTGAGCTTCCTTCCCAAGCTCAAAATCGAAGTGGCGGTGAAGAGCGAATTGCTCAGCGCGGTGGTCGATGCGATCAGCTCGAAGGCAAAGACCGGCCAGATCGGCGACGGAAAGATTTTCGTCACACCGCTCGAGCAGGTCGTGCGTATCCGCACCGGCGAAACGGATGGCGACGCGCTGTAAGCCCGCAAGGCTTAAAGCCGTCCACAAAGGGGACTGAAAAATGAGAATTGAAACTTTGAAGAAAGCGGGACTTGCCACGCTTGCCGGTGTCGGCACGCTGGCGATGTCCGCGGGTACGGCTTTCGCCGCTGCCGCGCCGGTACCGGACAAGGGGGACACCACATGGATGCTGGTTTCCACCATTCTGGTGCTCCTGATGATCGTGCCGGGCCTTGCCCTGTTCTATGGCGGCCTGGTCCGCACCAAGAACATGCTGTCCATCCTGACCCAGACTTTGGTCATCACCTGCATCGTGATGGTTGTCTGGGCCTTGTGGGGCTATTCGGAAGCCTTCACGGACGGCGCAGGCATCAACGCCTATGTCGGCGGCTTCTCCAAGGCTCTGCTGAAGGGCGTGGACACCGCCACAACCGTCGAGACCTTCTCGCGCGGCGTGGTCATTCCCGAAATCGTCTTTGTCTGCTTCCAGATGACCTTTGCGGCGATCACCACCGCGCTGGTGATCGGCAGCTTCGCGGAACGCATGAAGTTCAGCGCCATCTGCATCTTCGCGGTGCTGTGGCCGACCCTCGTGTACTTCCCCATCGCCCACATGGTCTGGTGGTGGCCGGGACCGGAATTCGCCTCGACCCATCCGGCCGATGCGACTGCAGCCGGCGCCGGCATGATCTGGGCCTGGGGTGCGCTTGACTTCGCGGGCGGTACAGTCGTGCACATCAATGCCGGTATCGCGGCCCTGGTTGGCGCACTGCTGTGCGGCAAGCGCCTGGGCTACAAGCAGGAACCGATGGCTCCCCACTCGCTGACGCTGACCATGGTCGGCGCAGCGCTTCTGTGGGTTGGCTGGTTCGGCTTCAACGCCGGCTCCAACCTGGAAGCGAACGGCTATGCCGGTCTGGCGATGCTGAACACCTTCCTGGCCACCGCGGCTGCCGGCGTTGCCTGGCCTGCCGTGGAATGGATCCTGAAGGGCAAGCCCAGCCTGCTCGGTGCGGCCTCCGGTGTCGTGGCCGGTCTGGTTGCGATTACGCCTGCGGCCGGCTTTGCCGGTCCGATGGGCGCAATCGTGCTGGGCCTGGTTGTCAGCCCGATCTGCCTGTTCTTTGTCAGCGTGGTCAAGAACAAGCTGGGCTATGACGACAGCCTGGACGTGTTCGGCGTCCACTGCATCGGCGGTATCGTCGGCGCCATCGCAACCGGCATCGTGGTCAGTCCGGCCCTGGGCGGCGCGGGCATCGTGGACTACACGGCCGGCGGCGCTGCCGTCTATCCGGGTCTGGTTCCGCAGGTGATCTCGCAGCTCAAGGGCGTTGCGACCACCATCGCCTGGTCCGGTATCGGCAGCCTGATCGTGTTCGGTCTGATCAAGGTGACGATCGGCCTGCGCGTGAAGGAAGAAGTCGAGCGCGAAGGCCTCGACATCGCCGAGCATGGCGAACGCGCTTACAACATGTAAGCAAAAAGCCTGAAGCAAACGGGGGTGCGGATAAAACCGCACCCCTTTTTGCTTTTGGTAGGACCATAAATAACGGCAAAGGGACCATGCCTAAGAACTCAAAGCGGCTCTCTCTCATGGCTTTTCTGGCGGCCGTCCTTGGCGCCACACCGGCTTTCGCAGCCGACGCTCCCGCGCTGAACAGTGGCGACACCGCCTGGATGCTGGTTTCGTCCGCGCTGGTCCTGATGATGACCATCCCCGGTCTTGGGCTCTTCTATGGCGGCATGGTCCGCAAGAAGAACGTGCTGGCGACCCTGGCCCAAAGCTTCGGGGCCACCGCCCTCATCACCGTGTTGTGGATGGTGATCGGTTACTCCCTGGCCTTCACCCCCAATCCCAACCCGGGCGTAAATGCGTGGATCGGCGGCTTCAGCTATCTGTTCCTGGCGCCGATGAAGCTGACGAGCGTCGCGGCTCTGGCCCCGACAATCCCGGAATCGGTCTACATGTTCTTCCAGATGACCTTCGCGATCATCACCCCGGCGCTCATCGCGGGCGCCTTGGCGGATCGCATGAAGTTTAGTGCTTTCCTGTGGTTCATGGCCCTTTGGCTGCTGCTGGTCTATTGCCCCATCGCCCATTGGGTCTGGGGCGGCGGCTGGCTCGGCACGGCCGGCGCGATGGACTATGCGGGTGGATCGGTGGTGCACTTGAACGCCGGTACCGCCGCTCTGGTAACCTGTCTGGTCCTTGGCAAACGCATCGGTTACGGCAGCGATAACATGTCGCCGCACAACCTGGTCCTGTCGGTCATCGGCGCGTCTCTGCTGTGGGTTGGCTGGTTCGGATTCAACGCCGGCTCGGCCGTCACCGCCGGTTTCAATGCCGGCATGGCAGCCGCCGCGACGCAAATCGCGACTGCCGCCGCCGCGCTGGGCTGGATGGCCGCCGAATGGATCATCGCCAGAAAGCCTTCCGTGCTTGGCATGATCTCAGGCGCCGTCGCGGGCCTGGTGGCGATTACACCGGCGAGCGGTTTTGTCGATCCGGTGGGCGCGCTCATCATCGGCATCACCGCCGGCGTGGTCTGCTACATTTCGGCGGTCTGGATGAAGAAGGCGCTCGGCTATGACGACAGCCTGGATGCCTGGGGCGTGCACGGGGTGGGCGGCGCGCTCGGCGCCATCATGACCGGCCTGTTCGCCAAGAGTGCAATCAACCCGGCCTATCCCAAAGGCGGCTGGCTGACGGACGGCAACTTCGACCAGCTGATTGCGCAGTTCAAGGACGTCGGTGCTGTGTTCGTCTATTGCGCCATCGTCACTTTCATCATCCTGAAGGCCGTTGACCTGATCATCGGCCTGCGCGTCCCGCCGGAAGTTGAAGTCGAAGGTCTCGACATCAACCTGCACGGCGAGACTGTTCACGATTAAGTAGCGTCGCGTTTTCTCCCTGACTCGGGCGCCCTCCTTACGGAGGGCGCCCTTTTCTTTATCCCGTCCGCCGTTTTTTAAGTGAACCCCCATCCGTCGCGGCTCGGGTTTTCTCCGCAAACACCTCGCTGCGCCGTTCGGTACGCCGTCGCTACCGAACTCCCCCTTTCAGGCGCGCTGGCGCGCGCAAAGGGGGAAGGAAGCTGGTGGATGCTGTGGGTCGCCGCGCGAAATGCGCGGCTCGAGCCTGAGCGCTTTTCCTGAGAGGCCCGGACCTTTATGGTTCCGCGCGATGTCCGAACCCACCCGCCTGGATGCCCTGCCCGATGGTCCCTTTGCGCGTCTGGCCACGCTGCTGAAGGACGTAGAGCCCGGCAAGGAGCCCATCAGCCTGGCCTTGGGCGATCCGTCCGGTGCGGTGCCCGATTTCGTGAAAGAGGCGCTGGCGCGCGAAGCCGCACGCTTCGGCAATTATCCGCAGATCGCCGGAACACAGGAATGGCGTGAAGCGGCCGCGACCTGGGTCGCCGCCCGCTTCGGCCTGCCGTCCGACCGCATCAGTCCGGACCGGCACGTCCTGCCGCTCAACGGCACCCGCGACGGGCTGTTCAGCGTGCTGTTTCCGTTTGTGCCGCAGCAGAAGGCGGGCCGGCCGCCGATCGTGGCGATGCCCAATCCCTTCTACCAGGTCTATGCCGCGGCAGCGCTGGCCTGCGGCGCCGAGCCGCTCTATGTCCCCGCGCTGACTGGGAATGGCTTCCTGCCCGATTACGCCGCGCTGCCGGACGATGTGCTGGCGCGTGTCGCGGCCGTCTATGTCTGCACCCCGTCCAATCCCGAAGGGGCGGTGGCGACGCAGGACTATTGGAACAAGCTGTTCGAACTGGCCGAGCGCCACGACTTCACCGTGCTGGCAGACGAATGTTATGCCGACATCTGGTTTGACGCGCAGCCGGTATCTGCCATGACCGCGCGCTTTGCCCAGTCGAACGGCTTTTCGCGCCTGCTGAGCTTCCACTCCCTGTCCAAGCGGTCCGGCCTGCCGGGCCTGCGTAGCGGCATGGTGGCGGGCTGCGCCAATCTGATCGCCAGGTTCCGGGCCTTCCGCAATGTCGCCGGCCCGCAGGTGCCCACCCCGATCCTGGCCGCCAGCGCTGCCTGCTGGCGCGATGAAGCCCATGTCATGGCGGGGCGCGCCGCCTATGCCGAAAAGATGGCGGCGGCAGAGCGTATCCTGGGGAAACGCATGAAGCGGCCGGGCGGCGGATTCTTCCTCTGGCTGGAGGTCGGCAATGGCGAGGAATTTGCCTCACGTGCCTGGCGGGATCAGGGGGTGCGCTTGCTGCCCGGCGCCTATATGGGCCGGGAATTTTCGCCCGGAAAAACCCAGTCAAACCCTGGCTTTTCCTACGTCCGGGTGGCGCTTGTTAATGACTTGTCAACCATTATGACCGCACTCGAAAGAGTGAGAGAAATTCTCTAGCGGGCGGGTTCGGCAATGGCGCAGTCCAGGATGATCGGCGGGGTCTATCACCCCCGTGCCCGGGGCGGTGCCATGAGCGACGCCCTGGCCGATGCCCGGGCCGCCATGAACCGGCTGGTGCGCATGCTGGCGATGCGCGGCGCAGGCCTGGCCCTGATGCTGGCGGCCGGTGCGGCGCTGGTGGCGCTGCTGAGCTATTCCGCCGACGATGCCAGCCTGAACAATGCCAACCTGCGCGACGTCTCGAATTTGCTCGGCCCCCTGGGCGCGGTGGCGGCGGATCTTCTGCTGCAGATTTTCGGCTGGGCGGCGCTGGCCTTCCTGGCGCCGCTGCTGGTGTGGGGCGCACGCGCCCTGCGCGGCAAGTCGCTGAAATACGCCATGTGGCGCCTGCTGGCCTGGCCGCTGGGCACCATCACCGTGGCGGCGGGCCTGGGCATGCTGCCGCGTTTCGCCAGCCTGCCGGCCGGCAGCGGCGGCATGATCGGTATCGCCTCTACGGGGCTCTCCGCGCATGCGGCGCAGGTGTGGCACACACCCGTCCTGGCCTGGGCCCTGCCTTTGACCTTGTTGCTGGCAGGCCTGCCGCTGGCCTTCCTGGCCACCGGCCTGCGCTTCATGCCCATGGTGCGCGGCATCCAGAATATTCCGGCCGGCGCGATCTGGCTGGTCGGCCTGATCAAGAAGCCCGATTTCCATTTCGGCCATCACGATGATGACGAAGACAGCGAAGAATACGAAGATGATGATGAAGGCGCCTATCACCTGGACGCCGCCGAAGACGACGATGCCGGCGCGGAGCGCCCCTCTATCGCCGCCAACCGCCTGGCCGAACGCCAGAAGACCCGCGTCAAGCGCGACGCCCGGACCTCCGCCAGCCCCAAGCGCGCCGACAAGCAGCCGGCGCTGAACCTGGCCTCGGGCGATTACCAGCTTCCGTCCCTGGCCCTGCTGTCCGAGCCAGTCGCGGTGAAAGACACCCATGCGCTGTCCGATGAAGCGCTGGAAGAAAATGCCCGCATGCTGGAAGCGGTGCTGAGCGACTTCGGTGTCAAGGGACGCATCACCGCCGTGCGCCCCGGCCCGGTCGTCACCTTGTATGAATTCGAGCCCGCTGCCGGCGTAAAATCATCCCGCGTCATCTCGCTGTCCGATGACGTGGCGCGCTCCATGTCGTCGGTCGCCGCGCGCATCGCCACCATTTCGGGCCGCAACGTGATCGGTATCGAGCTGCCCAACCAGACGCGCGAAACCGTGTATCTGCGCGAGATGTTCTCCTCCGCCGATTATGAAAAGGCCCGCGCGCCGCTTACCCTGGCGCTGGGCAAGACCATTGGCGGCGAGCCGCTGATGGCGGATCTGGCCAAGATGCCCCATTTGTTGGTGGCCGGCACAACAGGCTCGGGCAAGTCGGTGGGCTTGAACACCATGATTCTGTCGCTGCTGTACCGCATGTCGCCGCAGCAGTGCCGCCTGATCATGATCGATCCCAAGATGCTGGAATTGTCGGTCTATGACGGCATTCCGCATTTGCTGTCGCCGGTGGTGACCGATCCGCGCAAGGCCATCGTCGCCCTGAAATGGGCGGTGCGCGAAATGGAAGACCGCTACCGCAAGATGTCCAAGATGGGCGTGCGCGGCGTGGAAGCCTTCAACGAGCGCGTCAAGAAGGCCAAGGACAAGGGCGAAGTCCTGAAGCGCACGGTCCAGACCGGTTTTGACCGCGAAACCGGCAAGCCGATCTATGAGGACGAGAATCTCGAATTCGAAGCCATGCCCTATATCGTGGTGGTGGTGGACGAAGTCGCCGACCTGATGATGGTGTCGGGCAAGGAAATCGAAGGCGCGGTGCAGCGCCTGGCCCAGATGGCACGCGCCGCCGGCATCCACCTGATTGCCGCCACCCAGCGGCCCTCGGTGGACGTCATCACCGGCACCATCAAGGCCAACTTCCCCACCCGCATTTCCTTCCAGGTCACCAGCAAGATCGACAGCCGCACCATCCTGGGCGAACAGGGCGCCGAGCAGCTGCTGGGCCAGGGCGACATGCTCTACATGGCGGCCGGCGGACGCATCAAGCGCATCCACGGACCCTTCGTGTCCGACCATGAAGTCGAGGACGTGGTGCGGTTCCTGAAGAGCCAGGGTGCGCCGGAATATCTGGACGCCGTCACCGAGGAACCGGACGAAGAGAGCGACGATCCCTATTCGGTGTTCGGCCAGGGCAACGGCCAGTCGGGCGACGACCTGTACGACAAGGCGCTGGCGGTGGTGGCGCGGGACAAGAAGGCGTCCACCAGCTACATCCAACGCCGGCTGCAGATCGGCTACAACCGCGCCGCCAGCCTGATCGAGCGCATGGAACAGGAAGGCGTTGTTTCCAGCCCGAACCATAAAGGCGTGCGGGAAGTACTTTTACCCGATCACGAACGCTAGGGCACCGCACACCTTTCTTGTTTGATGGCGGGCCTCCGGCGTGCGGGAAGTCCTGCTCCCCGACCACGAGCGCTAGTTAAGCCCCGCAAAATCACCTAAACAGCGTCTACAGAGCGGAGGCTGCCATGTCCTATATCCAGAAGTCCCTGGGCGACGGCGAGACCATAATTGCCCACGCCCATTTCCACGCACTTTACAGCGTCGCTGCCTGGCTCTGCCTGATCGTACCCGGCACCCTGCTGGCAGTCGCCTTCGCCCAGGCACAGGAACAACCCGATCCCTACACGGTGGCGGCGGGCCTGTTGTTCATGCTGGGGCTGATCACCTTCCTGCGGATGATGATCCGCAAATGGTCCACCGAGATCGGCATCACCAGCCATCGCTTTGTGGAAAAATACGGCCTGCTGTCCATGCACACCAACGAAATCGCCCTTCCCAACATCGAAGGCGTGAAGGTTCACCAGAGTCTTTTGGGCCGCATCTTCAGCTATGGCACGGTGAAAATCGAAGGCACCGGCGTGGATTCGGTTTCCACGCCCAATATTGCCGATCCGGTCGGGTTCGTGCGCGCCATCCAGACGGCCAAGGAACATATCGCCGGCCTGACCGCGACGCCGAGAGTCTAGGAACGACCGGCGATCCGAAGCGGCGCAGCCGCGAAGAACCGTCCGGCGCGACCATCAAATAAGTCAGATCGCTTCCAGCAGTTCTTCGCGGATCGCGCGCGGGAAGCTGACAGTGATGCGCGTGCCGCGGCCGCGGGCGCTGTCGATCACGATGTTGCCCTTCTGCAGGTCCACCAGCGCCTTGGTCAGCGGCAAGCCCAGGCCCGTGCCCTCATATCGGCGCTCCAGCCGGTTATCGACCTGGCTGAAGGGCTGGAAGGCGATTTCGACATCCTCCGGGTCCATGCCGATACCGGTATCTGCCACCGTGACGGCGATGCTGCCGGCGGTCGAGCAGGCATCGAGCGACACCTTGCCACCCTTTTCCGTGAACTTGATGGCGTTGGACAGCAGATTTAGGAAGATCTGGCGCAGCTTGGCCGCATCGCCCGTCATCGGCAGCGCATGGTCCATGCCCGTGACCGAAAGGGTCAGACTCGCTTCGGCGCATTGCTCGCGGATCATGGTGATGCAGTCATTCAGCACATCGCGCATGTCGGTTTCGCGCGCCGCCAGCACCATCTTGCCCGCTTCGCTCTTGGACAGGTCCAGCACGTCGTTGATCACCGCCAGCAGATGGCGGCCGCTTCGCAGGATATCGCCGGAATAGTCCAGGTAGCGTGTATTGCCCAGCGCGCCAAAGAACTGGCCGGAAATGATTTCCGAAAAACCGATGATGGCGTTCAGCGGCGTGCGCAGTTCGTGGCTCATGCGCGAGAGGAACTCGTTCTTCGCCCGGTTGGCCGATTCAGCCGCCTGGCGACCCTGCTCGGCCTCGTGGCGGCGCAGTTCTTCGGTGATGTCTTCCACCACCGCCACCAGGCGCTGTGGCCGGCCTTGCAGATTGCGCAGCACGCTCCAGTTCATGCGCACCCACAGCATCTGGCCATCGTGGTGCTGCAGGCGGGTGTTGCGCTGCACTTCAGCCAGTTCACCATCCAGCAGACGCTGCAGGCTGAAGGCATCCTCAGCGCGGTCTTCAGGGTGGCTCAGGTCGCTCAGGCGCTTGCCCGCCAGGGCCACGCTGTCGTAGCCGATCAGTTCGCGCAGGCGCGGGTTGGCGTCGCGCACCCGGCCACGCAGGTCGGCATAGACGATGCCGATGGG
>CAIUTH010000245.1 GCA_903902075.1 uncultured Alphaproteobacteria bacterium | reverse complement strand
TGCCAATGAAACCCAGCGCCCAATCAAATGAGCCCGTCTGCTGGTAGATCACCCCGATCACCAGCGGCGTGACGATGCCGGACAGGTTGGCCGCGGCGCTGAACAGGCTTCCTACCATCCCAAGGGTGCCGGGCGGTGCGACTTCCGACAGGGCGGTCCAGCTGGAGGACGACATGGCTTGGGCAAAGAAGGCGAGCGAGAGGATCGCCACGACCAGCGCGTCGCTTTGCACATAGTTGGCCAGCACGATTGTGGTCGCCAAAACAAGTCCCATGATAACCGGCAGCTTGCGTGACAGGTGCAGTGAGGCACCGCGCGCCAGCAGGAAATCCGAGAGCCAGCCGGCGAAGAGTATGCCGAAGAAGCCGGCGATATAGGGCAGTGACGACAAGGCGCCCATTCTGATCCACGCCATGTGCCGCACCGTGACCAGATAGGTGGGAAACCAGGTCAGGAAGAAGACGAAGGTGGAATAGGCGGCGTACTGCGCCGCGCACAAGGCGATGATCTCTGGCTGGCGCGCCAGCGCCCACAGCAAGGCGGGGGTGAACTGCGATGTCTCCGCTTGCGTGCGGCCACCGCCCTGTTTGATCAGCTCCAGCTCGGCATGGTTTACCGAAGGATGCTCGGCAGGCTCGCGGTAAACCCGCCACCAGATTGGCACCAGCAACAGGCCCGCCGCGCCGCTGACCAGGAACAATGCGCGCCAGCCGTGCGCGTTCATCAGCCACAGCAGCAAAGGCGTGGCGAAGCCCAATGCCACATATTCGGCGGACGTGTAGACGCCGATGGCGCGGGCTCGCTCGCTCCTTGGAAACCAGGCGCCCACGATGGAGTTGTTGGCGGGAAAACAGGGCGCTTCGAACAGGCCCAGCGACAAGCGCCAGCCGAACAGCGAAGCGAAACCTGTCGCCGTGGCGTGCATCAGGGTGGAAAGCGACCAGCCTGCGATGGCCACCAGATAGGTCAGCCGTGCCCCAAACCGGTCCAAAGCCAGTCCGCCCGGCAATTGGGCGGCGAAATAGCTCCAGGAAAAAGCCGAAAAGATCAGCCCCATCGCCACCGGCGATAATGCGAAGTCGTGGGCGATGGCGGGGGATGCGATGCCGATGATCGCCCGGTCGAGATAATTGGTCGTTACACCCAGGCTGATCAGAGCCAGAATGGCGAAGCGCGTTCGGCTGGGCGTCATGCGCCGCCGCTCACGGCGTCAGGATCGTCGCGCCGGTGGTTTGTTTGCTGGTCAGCGCATCATGCGCCAGGTGCGCATCCTTCAACGCATAGCGCTGGTTGATCGCAACCTTCACCGCGCCCGACGCGATCACCGCGAACAGGTCATCGGCGCATGCCTGCAGTTCCGCCGCCGTGCTGGTGTAGTGCGCCAGAGTCGGGCGGGTGACGAACAGCGAACCCTTGGCCGCCAGGATCGCCGGCGAGAAGGGATCAACCGGGCCGCTTGCATTGCCATAGGTCACCATGATGCCGCGCGGTTGCAGGCAATCCAGACCGGCGAGGAACGTGTCCTTGCCGATGGAGTCATACACCACCGGCACGCCCTTGCCGCCGGTGATCTCGCGCACCTGCTTTTCCCAGCCCGCGTCTTTGCTGTTCATCACATGGGCGCAGCCATTGGCTTTTGCCAACGCGACTTTCTCGGGCGAGGTGGTGGTGCCGATAACGGTGGCACCCAGGTGCCTGGCCCATTGCACACCGATCTGGCCGACACCGCCGGCGGCGGCATGAAACACGCTGGTCTCGCCAGCGGTGACGCGGTGGATCTGGCGCAGCAGATATTGTGCCGTCATGCCTTTCAGCAAAATCGCGGCGGCGGTCTCGTCGTTGATACCGGCGGGCAGCTTCACCAGCTTGGTGGCAGGAACATTATTGGCTTCGGCATAGGAGCCGATGGCGCCGCTGGAGTAGCCGACGCGGTCGCCGACCGAAAAGCCGGTGACGCCCTCGCCGATGGCCGCCACCGTGCCGGCCGCTTCCGAGCCGAGGCCCGAGGGCAGCGGCAACGCATACAGCCCGGTGCGGTGATAGGTGTCGATGAAATTGACGCCGATGGCGCTGTGCTTGACCTGTACCTGGCCCTTTGCGGGCGCAGGCAGGTCATAATCGACATATTGCAGCACATCGCTGCCGCCGGTTTTCTCGAACCGAATTGCTTTGATCATCGGATGCCTCTCAGATCAATTTCTCTCTCACAC
>CAIUTH010000244.1 GCA_903902075.1 uncultured Alphaproteobacteria bacterium | reverse complement strand
TTGATTTTGGCGGCCGGCTTCACCGAGCATACCGGCTGGAGCTTTGCCTTCCTGATGCTGGCGGCCGGCGCGCATCTGCTGTGGCAGGTCAAGAAGCTGGACATCAACAGCGCCGACAACTGCCTTGCCGTGTTCCGCTCCAACCGCGAAGCCGGTGCGCTGATCGCATTGGCCTTCCTGCTGGCAAGCTGGCTGGCCTGATGGCCCTTTCCATCCTGACGATACACGGACTGCTGCTGTTCATCGCCGCGGAGCTGGTCTTTTCGCTCACCCCCGGGCCCACCGTGATGCTGATCAGCGCCTATGGCTTCAAGGGCGGCTTTCGCGATGCGCTGGCCGCCATCGCAGGCACCCAGACCGGCAACACGCTGTGGTACGTGATCTGCGTGACCGGATTGGGCGCCGCCGTGACGGCATCGTCGCTGGTGTTCCACCTCATCAAGCTGGCGGGCGCGGCTTACCTGATCTGGCTGGGACTGTCCGCGCTGTGGAAGAGCCGCCATGCCCAGCCCGAGGCGATGGGTCCCAGGCTGAAAGGCAAACCCTACCTGCAAGCCACCCTCACCCAGATGGGCAATCCCAAGGCTATCCTGTTCTTCGGCGCCTTCGTGCCGCAATTTCTGGACACCCATGCGGCGCTGATGCCGCAATATGTCATCATGTTCGTGGTCACCTTTATCGGCGAAAGCATCATCCTGACCGGCTATGGCGCGCTGGCGGCCTATGGCGGACACAAGGCGGCCCCGCATCATGCCATCTGGCGCGAACGCATCAGCGGCCTGGTGCTGCTGGCGCTGGGCGTAATGGCGGCGCTAGCATGACGCCAGACCAGTTCATCACCACCAATGCCGCCCTGATCGCGCCGCCCCTGGTGCCCGAGATCAAGCTGTACCTCGCCACCGAAGTGGTGCCGCTATGGCATGCCACCGAAGAAGAACTGGAAAAGATCGGCGTGCCGCCGCCCTATTGGGCTTTCGCCTGGGCCGGCGGCCAGGCGCTGGCGCGCTACATCCTCGACAATCCGGACGTGGTTCGCGGCAAGCGCGTGCTGGATATCGGCTCCGGTTCGGGACTGGTCGGCATCGCCGCTGCCAGATCCGGCGCGTCCCATGTGCTGGCGGCGGACATCGACGCCCATGCCATCGCCGCCATCAAGCTGAATGCCGCCGCCAACGCGATCGACATCGCCGTCACCCAGGACGATGTGATCGGACGGCCCGGCGACCCCGATATCATCCTGGTGGGCGATCTGTTCTATGAACGCTCGCTGGCGGAGCGGTTGCTGGCCTGGTTGAAGCCGATGGACATACCCGCGCTGCTGGGCGATCCGGGGCGCAATTATTTTCCAAAACAGGGCGTGGAAAAACTCGCCGCCTATTCGGTCCAGACCACGCGCGATCTGGAGGACCGGGAGATTCGCGAAACCGGCGTTTACCGCCTGCTGCGCGGGGACTAGGCGGCGGGGGCACCCTCTGTCACAGTGATCCGCCAAGCCGGGGATGCCTCATGTTCTTATTCGACCGTGTCAAATCGCTGGACGCCATCATGGCGACCGCCGAGAAGAAGGGCCTGCACCGCTCCCTGGGGCCGTTCCAGCTGACCCTGCTGGGCATCGGCGCGGTGATCGGCACCGGCATTTTCGTGCTGACGTCCGAGGCGGCGCAAAAAGCCGGCCCGGGCATGATCCTGTCCTTCGTGGTGGCTGGCTTTGTCTGCGCCGTGGCCGCGCTGTGCTATTCGGAACTGGCCTCGATGGTGCCGGTCGCCGGCTCCGCCTACACCTACACCTATGCCGTGATCGGCGAGATGATGGCCTGGATGGTCGGCTGGGCGCTGATCCTGGAATATGCCGTGGGCGCCAGCGCCGTCGCCGTGGGCTGGTCCAACCATGCGGTGGGACTGCTGCACGGCCTGGGATGGGAATTTCCCGTCCCCATCCGCAATGCCGATGCGCTGATGGCCAAGGTCGAACTGTTCTTCGGCGCCACACCTTCGGCTGAGATCACCAAGGCGCTGCAGGTCGGCGGCTGGATCAATGTGCCCGCCGTCTTCGTCACCGGCGCCGCCACCTGGCTGCTGGTGCTGGGCACCACAGAAAGCGCGCGGGTCAATGCCTTGCTGGTGCTGGTCAAGATCACCGCGCTCACTTTGTTCATCGCCCTGACCCTTCCGGTGATGCATGCGGAAAACTTCACGCCCTTCGCGCCCACCGGCGCGGCCGGTGTGTTCGGCGCCGCCGCCTCCATCTTCTTTGCCTATGTCGGCTTCGATGCCGTCTCCACCGCCGCCGAGGAAACCAAGAACCCGCAGCGCAACGTCCCCATCGGTCTGATCGGCGCGCTGGGCGTCTGCACGCTCTTCTATCTGCTGGTCGCCAGCGGCGCCGTCGGCGCGCTCGGCGCGCAGCCCCTGATGGAAGCCGGCAAGGTCCTGTCGCCGGGTTCGGCCGAGATGACGGGCCGCTGCGCCCTGATCGGCACGGGCGCGGCCCAGCCGCTGGTCTGTTCCAAGGAAGCTTTGGTCCATGTGCTGGACACCATCGGCTATCCTGCGCTGGGCCGGCTGGTGGGCCTGGCGGCGGTGATCGCGCTGCCGTCCGTGGTGCTGATGATGATGTTCGGCCAGACCCGCGTCTTCTTCACCATGGCGCGCGACGGGCTGTTGCCCGACAAGCTGGCTTCGGTGCATCCGCGCTATCGCACGCCCCATGTGGTGACCATCGTGACCGGCATCGGCGCGCTCATCGCCGCCGCCGTGCTGCCGGTGGGCAAGCTGGCGGACTATTCCAACTCCGGCACGCTGTTTGCCTTCCTGATGGTGGCCATCGCCGTGATGGTGCTGCGCAAGACCGATCCGGCGCGCCGCCGCCCGTTCCGCACGCCGGCCCTGTACATCATCGCGCCCATGGCCATCATCGGCTGCCTGGTGCTGTATTTCTCGCTGCCGCTGACCGCCATCCTGGTGCTGCCGGTATGGGGCGCTATTGGCCTGCTGGTCTATTTCTTCTATAGCCGCCCGCGCAGCCATGTCGGGCGCGGCATCCAGCTTTAGGTCCCAGTCGGCATATGTCTTACAGGTCTCTCCGGGATTTCCTGGCTCGTCTTGAGAAGGACGGCGAGCTGGTGCGGGTGAAGGCGCCGGTCTCCACCGTGCTGGAGATGACCGAGATCCAGACCCGCCTGATCGCCGAGGGCGGGCCGGCGGTGATTTTCGAAAATCCGATCAAGGCCGACGGCACGCCCAGCGACGTGCCGGTGCTGGTCAACCTGTTCGGCACCGTCAAGCGCGTCGCCATGGGCGTGACCAT
>CAIUTH010000243.1 GCA_903902075.1 uncultured Alphaproteobacteria bacterium | reverse complement strand
CGGCGGCGGCGGCGGGCGCGCCCGCGCCCACCAGCTTGGGCAGGCGGCGGAACTTTTCCACGTCATGGCTGGTAATGGGCTTGCCGTTGCGTTCCACCACGGTGATGGGCGCTTCGCCCCTGGCGTCGGCCGGCGGCTGCCACAGCGCGAAGGGCCGCTTTTCAACCAGACTGACATAAATGGCGTCGGGATAGCGGCGGTGGATTTCGGCCGACGCGATCCATTCCAGGCGATTAAGACGGTTCTGCGCGCTCCACAGATCGGCGCTGAAGATGGATTCGCCAGGCTTCATGCCCAGCACTTCCAGCACCTGGGGATAGGGGGTGCGGCGGTTGCCGGTGATGTGGATCTCCGAAATGCCAAAGCCGGCATCGGCGGTGATGATGCCAAAGCCGCGCCCCACGGCGTGAAAGCCGCGGCCGATCACGCCGCTGGCCAGCAACGCCGCCAGCAGCACCAGCACAAGCAGCAAGCCGCACAACGCCATCATGGGACGGCGCACGAACAGGGACAGCCGCGACGCGACGCGGCCCATCGCGCCGGTATCGTCGTTGCGGCGGGCGCTGCCCGGTTGCACGGCGGGAAGATCGCGGCGGCTCTTGGCGGCGGGGCGGACGGCCTGGGTGCGCGACTTGGCGCGGCTCTTGCGTTCCACGTTTACCGATCGCATGACGCGTCCTCCACAATCCAGCGGCACAGCTTGGCGTAACTCATCCCGACATGGGCGGCCTGTTCGGGCACCAGCGAGGTCGGCGTCATGCCCGGCTGGGTGTTGGTTTCCAGCAGGATCATGCGCTGACGCGCATCGGTGTCGTCGTAGCGGAAATCGGTGCGGGTGACGCCGCGGCAGCCCAGTGCCTTGTGCGCGGCGATTGCCAGTTCCATCGCCTGATCGGCGGCAGCCCTGGAAATCTGCGCCGGGATCACATGCTTGGAGCCGCCGGGCGCATACTTGGCTTCGTAATCGTAGAATTCCAGATCGGTGGTGATCTCGGTCACGCCCAAAGCGCGGTCGCCCATCACGCTGACCGTGAGTTCGCGGCCCGGCACGAATTCTTCCACCATCATCTCGCTGGACAGGTTCCAGGTGTCGGCGCCCAGTTCGGCCGGCGGACGATTGTCGCCCTTGCGGATAATATAGATGCCGACCGACGAGCCTTCATTCACCGGCTTGATGACATAAGGCGGCTCCATCAGATGTGCCTTGGCCACCTCGCGGCGGTCGGCAACGATGGACTTGACCACCGGCAGGCCGGCGGCGCGATAGATGTCCTTGGTGCGCTCCTTGTGCATCGCCAGCGCCGAGGACAGCACGCCGGAGTGGGTATAGGGAATGCGCATCAATTCCAGCAGGCCCTGCACCGTGCCGTCTTCGCCAAAGCGGCCATGCAACGCATTGAACACCGCGTCGGGCTTGGCTTCGAACAATTGCTGGCCGGGATTGGGACCCGGATCGAGCGGCAATGCATCAAAGCCTTCCTCACGCAGGGCGGCGACCACGCCGCGCCCCGAGGACAGCGAGACTTCGCGTTCGGTGGACATGCCGCCCATCAGCACGGCAATCTTGTGGAAGGTCGTCATGCGATCCCCACCCGCTTGATTTCCCATTCCAGGGTGACGCCGGATTTTTCCTTCACGCGGCGACGGACTTCTTCGCCCAGGGCTTCGAGGTCTGCAGCCGTCGCTTCGCCGGTGTTGATCAGGAAGTTGGTGTGCTTTTCACTGACTTGCGCGGCGCCGATCATCAGCCCGCGGCAGCCGGCTTCATCGACCAGCTGCCAGGCCTTGTGGCCGGGCGGATTTTTGAAGGTGCTGCCGCCGGTTCTGGACTTGATGGGCTGGCTGGCTTCGCGGTTGGCGGAGAGTTCTTCCATCCGGGCGCGGATGGCAACGGGCTCATCCT
>CAIUTH010000242.1 GCA_903902075.1 uncultured Alphaproteobacteria bacterium | reverse complement strand
TGATATGGGTCCGCAAACGCCAGAACCGCCTGGCGATGACCCAGCCGCTTACCGACATGTCCTAAGTACGTTTCCCTCCGCTCCCTCCTCTCGAAAGAACCTGATCATGACCAATGAAGCGGAAGTCCTGGCCGCACTGGACAAGCCCATGGCGCTCTATGCGTTGCAGCAGCGGGTCGATCCCAGCAACAAGAGCACCGACGCCCTGCAGGACCTGCTGATGCGCATGCGGACCGCCGGAAAAGTGAATTTCGACATCAAGACCGGCAAGTGGACCAAAGCCTGACCGGCGACATTTTCCTTCTCAGGAGCGCACCATGTCCGACCACGAACTACAGGTCTTCGATTCCACCACCATACCCTGGGAGGAGCGTTTCGTGCCCCAACTGGGCAAGGCGCTATTTGCCAAGGCCTTCCTGGAAGATCCCGACACCGGCGTGACGGTGCGGATGGTGAAATACCCCGCCGGCTTCATGAACGCCTGGCACACCCATCCCTGCGCCCATGGCATGTTCGTGCTGGAAGGCACCCTGGTCACCCACAAGGGCAACTTCGCGCCGGGCAATTTCGTGTGGTTTCCGCAAGGCATGCGGATGGAGCATGGCGCGACGCAGACCGAAGACGTCACCGTGCTGTTCATCACCAACAAGAAATTCGAGATCTGGTACGAAAAATCCGTCGGCGCATGAGCCGCCAGTTTTCCATCGCCCATCTCAGCCTGATCGACACCACGCCTGCGGGCTTGATCCGCATCGCCGCCAAGGCGGGCTACGACCTGGTGGATTTGCGGCTGGCGCCCGCCACCCCAACCGATCCCGTCTACAGCAGCAGCGCCTTGAAGCGGCTTGCCAAAGACCTGGCGCCGCTGTTGCGCGATACAGGCCTGAAGGTGTGGGACGTCGAGATCATCCGGCTCAAGGACAATACCAACCCGCAGGACTATCTGACCCTGATGGACGCGGCGGCCAATTTGGGTGCACGGCGGATGAAGCTGGTTTGCGACACCGGCGATCATGCACGCGCATCCGCACTGCTGGCCGAACTCGCGCAACTTGCCGCGCCCTTCAGCCTGACATTGAACCTGGAATACATGGTGTTCTCCGGCGTCAAATCGCTGAAGGCCGCGCAGGCGGTGGTGGCGGCGGCGTCGCAATCCCATCTGCGCGTGCTGGTGGATGCATTGCACTGGGCGCGGGCCGGCGATGATGCGGCCGGCATCCGCGCCGCCCTGCCCGTCCTGGACTATATGCAGCTGTGCGATGCGCCCGCCGCTGCGCCGGTTGGCCACGAGGCGCTCATCGCGGAAGCGCGCACCAGCCGCTTGCCGCCGGGCGAAGGCACGCTGGCGCTGGAAGACCTCCTGGCCGCCATGCCAAGGGATTGCGTCGCCAGTCTGGAAGTGCCGCTGCCCCCGGGCCATGATCCCCTCGCCCATGCGCGCCGGCTGTTGGCTGCCGCGTGGGCCGTTTGCGGGGAAACATGACACCATTGCGCATTGCCGTGCTGGGCGCCGGCCTGATCGGAAAGCGGCACATCCAGACCATCATGGCCGCCCCCCACGCCGGCGAGCTGGTGGCGGTGGCAGATCCGGTGGCGGACCCCAGGGCTTTCGATCTGGGCGCCGCCGCCTGGTTTACCGATGCAACCCAGATGCTGGACCGCGTGCGGCCCGAAGCCGTCATCCTGGCCACGCCCAATGCCCTGCATGCCGGCCAGGGCAAGCTGGCCTGCGAACGCGGCATCCATTTCCTAGTCGAAAAGCCGGTGACGGCCACATTGGACGAAGCCGCCGACCTGGTTCGGGCCGTGGACGACAGCGGCGTGAAGACGCTGGTGGGGCATCACCGCCGCTATCTGGCGGCCATCCAGGACGCCAAGCGGCGCATCGCGCGCGGCGAGCTGGGCGAGCTGGTCGCCGCCTCGGTGGTGTGGGCGACGCGCAAGCCCGATCCCTATTTCGACACCGCCTGGCGGACGCAGGCCGGCGGCGGTCCCCTGCTGATCAACGCCATCCACGAGATCGACATGCTGCGCCACCTGTGCGGCGAAATCACCGCCATCACCGGCATGACCAGCAATGCCCGGCGCGGCTTTGCCGTGGAAGACAGCGCCGCCGCCAGCTTCGCCTTCGCCAATGGCTGCCTGGGCACCCTGATCTGCACCGATGCCGGTTTTTCGCCCTGGACCATCGAACAGGGCACGCAGGAAAATCCCAACTTCGCCTTCACCGGGCAAAGCGCCTATCGGGTGATCGGCACCCAGGGCAGCCTGGAGATGCCGGTGCTGCGCCACTGGGGCGCGAAAATTCCCGGCGATATCGGCTGGGATCGCCCGATCGCTGCCACTGACATCACCGTGCCCTGGCACGACCCCTATATCGCGCAGCTGGAGCATTTCCAGCGCATGATAAGGCGGGATGAACCCGCGATGGTTTGCGTGCGCGACGGCGCCAACACCCTGGCTGCGACCCTGGCGGTGGCGCAATCGGCCGCCCAGGGCCGTCCATGCGCCCCCCGCATCTTCTGACCGGCAACACTCTCTTCAAAATGTACTCAAACCATCGAATGTCCGGTTTTTAGGGATTGCGGAAACGCCCGGGCAAACTGTGTCCGTTAGCCTCGCACCATCTTCAAACCGGGGCCTATTTTGAAAAACATGATTTCGAACTTCCTGAAGAACAATGCCGGCGCCACCGCCATCGAGTATGGCCTGATCGCCGCGCTGATCGCCGTGGTCATCATCACCGGCGTCACCGCGGTGGGCACCCAGCTCAGCACCACCTTCACCAATCTTTCCACCAACCTGAAATAGCCGGTGGCATCCCGTCCCCGCCGCCGCTAGCATCGCGGCAAAACGGGGCGGGACATGGCACAGAAACTTCTGGTCTACCAATCGCTATGGGCGATGGAGCGGCGCCGTCCCGACGGCCATGAATGGTCGCTGGACGAAAAGCTGGGCATGATCCGCGATGCCGGCTTTGACGGCTGCGGCGTGCGATTTATCGATCCGCCCTTTGCCCGGGAAGTCACCAGCTTCCTGCGCGCCCATGGCATGACCTGGCAGGCGCAGTGCTATCCCCAGACCATCGACGACCTGAAGCCGGTGCTGGCGCTGGTGAAGGAACTGGGCGCCGATCACCTGAACCTGCAGGCGGATGTGCGCCCCTATACGCTCGAGGAATGCGTTCCCTACATCACCGGCTGGCGCAAGCTGGCGGCGGAGGCCGGCGTGGAACTACATATCGAGACCCACCGCGACCGCATGACCACGGACCTGTTCTTCACCCTGCACCTGCTGGACCGTTTTCCCGACCTGCGTTTCACCGCCGACCTGTCGCATTACCTGGTGGGGCGCGAATTCGCCGGACCGCCCATCGCGCCAGAGAACCACGCCATGATCCACCGCATCCTGGACAATAGCTGGGGCCTGCATGGCCGCGTCGCCAGCCGCGAACAGATCCAGGTGCAATTCAATTTCCCCCAGCACAAGGACTGGCTGGACCTGTTCATGGGCTGGTGGGAATACGGCATCCGCTCATGGAAGAAGCGCGCCGGCCCGGACGAGACGTTCACCTTCCTGTGCGAGTTCGGCCCCCCGCCCTATGCCATCACCGGCGCCGATGGCTACGAATTGTCGGACCGCTGGCAGGAAGCCATGCTGATGAAGGACATGATCCGCGCACTGTGGAACCGGATCGAACAGGACGGCTAGCGGTCCTGCACATCGTCTTCGTGGATGTCGTTCTTGTAGGTTTCCGGGCCGCACCACACCGCAAAGGCCGTGACCAGCGATATGGCCACGATATAAACGCACACACCCCATGGCGCGCCACCTTGCCACGCCACCAGCAGCCCTGCGATCAGGGGCGCCGGACCACCCGCGATGATGGATCCCAGCTCGCGCGCGAAGGCGAAGCCGGAATAGCGCAGCCGCGGCCCGAACAGCTCGGCGAAATAGACGGCCTGGGGGCCGAACATGGCGGCGCTGCCGATCCCCATCTCGATGACAAAGGCCAGGATGATCAGCCCCGGATTGCCGGTCTGGGCCAGCAGGAAAAACGGAAAGGCGCAGGCCGCCGAGAACAGCGCGCCGAAGATATAGACCGGACGGCGGCCGATGCGGTCCGACAGAGCCGCAAAGCCCGCCGCGCCGATAACCAGCGCAATGCTGCCCAGGATCGTGCCCATGATCGCGACATCGCGCGCCACATGCAGGTTGTTGATCAGGTAACTGACGCCGAACACCGGATAGAGATAGCCCAGCGCATTTTCCGCCAGGCGCGCACCCACCACCACGAAGAAATTGCGCGGACTGCGGCGCACCGCTTCCAGCGCCGGAAGCTTCAGCGGCGGGCGCCGCGCATTCGCCGCCTTGAAAACAGGCGTCTCGCTGACCTTAGCGCGGATATAGACGCCCAGCCCCAGCAACACGATGGACACCAGGAAGGGAACGCGCCATCCCCAGGCAAGCATCGAATCCCTGGCCATGTGACCGACCAGCCAGAACCCGCCGCCGGCAAGGGCGCTGCCGACCTGAACGCCCATGGGCGCGAAGGCGCCATACAGGCCCCGCCGCCCCGGCGGCGCGAATTCCACCGCCATGACCACGGCGCCGCCATACTCCGCACCCGCGCCGAAACCCTGCGCCAGGCGCAGGAACAGGAGCAGCAGGGGCGCCCAGATGCCAACTTCTTCATAAGTCGGCAAAAGCCCTATGGCGAAGGTCGAGCCGCCCACCAAAAGCAAGGTCGCCACCAGTATCGGCTTCCTGCCCCATCGGTCGCCGAAATGGCCGAAGAAAAGCCCGCCCAGGGGCCGCGCCAGGAAGCCCACAGCAAAGGTAGCGAAAGACGCCAGCGTCCCGGTCGTGGCGTCAAAGTTGGGAAAGAAGAGCGGCCCGAAGACCAGCGCGGACGCCAGGCTGAAAATGTAGAAATCGTACCATTCCAGCGCCGAGCCGATGCCGGCAGACAGAAGCACATGGCGCAACCGGGTTGGCGAAGGGGCGTCGGCGTCCGTCACACATTCCCCCAGCACGGCATTCTTCGCGCCGCTGATGTCAGACCTTGGCGGGTTCTTTCCGCGCAAAATACTTGTTTTCCAAGCTCGTCTGGTTTTCGTAGATCGAGCCCTGGAACGGTGCCGGCGGCAGCGGCATGCGCACGGGCGCCGGCACGATGCGCGGTATATTGGTCACGGCGCCCGACACCAGGTTGCGGTTGTATTTCGCCCAATCCTTGATTCCCATCAGGGGAAAGGCATCGCCGGCGGAGAATTCATACAGCAGCAGCCGGCGCGGCCTGTCGGACACATTCTGCGCCGAGCCATGCACCGTCCGCACATGATGGAAGCTCATCGATCCGGCCTTGCCGGTCAGCGGTATGGCGGATTCAAAATCCACCTCCTTGCGGGTCGGGTCCATGGCGCCGCAGAAATAGCCGCCCGAATGATGGTTCCAGGTCGGGCCCTTGTGCGAGCCCGGAATCACCATCAACGGCCCATTCTCCAGGAAGGCGTCGTCCAGCATCACGCCCACCGCCAGCATGTCGTCATTGGTGTGGGGATAGAAGGCCCAGTCCTGGTGCCATTCCACCGGCGAGCCGTAATGCGGCGACTTCAAATTGATCTTGGAGCTTTGCAGCCGCACGCCGGACGGACCCAGCAACTGTTCAAGGATCTCGACCATCGGCCGGTAATTGGCCAATTCCCAGAAGACCGGCGTGTGGGTGTCGGGAAACTTGATGCGGCGGACCTTGGGAGCCTCGGGCGTGTGTCCCGGTTCCAGGTCATAGACGTCGGTATGTTCGCGGACCGAGGCGGAGTCGGCCACCAGCTTGTCCAACGCGGCGCGGGCGCGGCCCAGCAAGTCCGCATCCAGCACGTCCGGCACGACCAGGTAACCGGTTTCGTGATAGCGCGCGATGTCCTGTTGCGAGAGCATGCCAAAAGGTTAGGCCGGGTCCGGCTGGCCGTCAAAAGAAAACGGCGCCCGTTGGGGCGCCGTTTCCTTAAGTATTACGCGATATCAGATTGTGACGTTGCCGGTTTTCGCGGCTTTGACGAGGTGATCTGCGCAGCGATAGGCCAGCGCCGAAATGGTCATGGTGGGATGGTTGCGCCCGCCGGTGACGAAGCTGGAGCCGTCGACCACGAACAGGTTGGGCACGTCATGGGCGCGGTGATACTTGTTCACCACGCTGGACTTGGGATCATTGCCCATGCGGCAGGTGCCGCGGGCATGCGCCCCGCCCCGGCTGTCATTGACTTGGTCGGTCCAGACTTCGGTGGCGCCCGCCGCCTTGAGGATCTCGGCCGACTTGTCGATGAAGAACTGCATCGCCTTGAAGTCGTTCTCATGGCTGGTGGAGGTAATGCGCATGGCGGGCAGGCCCCAGGCGTCCTTCACATCCGGGTCCAGATCGATGGTGTTGGTTTCCACCGGCAGCTGCGAAATGAAGTTCACCATCGTCAGGCGGCGATTGGCCTGCTCGATCAGCGCCTTCTTGTAGCCGGCGCCCCAGCTGGGCGCGCCGTGCGGGCCCGCCAGGCCGTATTGCATCGGCGACATCTGGCCACGCGCCGTCATGCGGCCGCCGCCATAAAAGCCCCGGTTCTTCACGTCGTTGGGCACATAGGACAGCACCGCGGCACCGGTGACGCAGCCCTTGTATTCGTTCAGGGGCTGGTCGAAGAGGCCGGAGGCACCACCGCCATTGCCGCTCATCAGGTACTTGCCGACAATGCCGCTGGAATTGGCCAATCCGTTCTGGAAACGGTTGGACTTGGACAGCAGCAGCAGGCGCGGGGTTTCCGTGCCGTTGGCCGACAGCACCACGCACTTGGCCTTCTGGAAGACTTCGCGGTTGTTGTTCGACTTGTCGAAATAGGTGA
>CAIUTH010000241.1 GCA_903902075.1 uncultured Alphaproteobacteria bacterium | reverse complement strand
GTGCGGTCCCGATCCGGCCGACATGGCGACTTTGGTGGGCGCCGGCAAGAAGCATGGCGAGGTCAACTACACCTGGACCGCGACCCTGGATTACAATGTGGTCGACAAGGACAATCCCATCGCACAGGGCATGCCGGCCCAGATTTACGACGAAGCGTTCTACAAGCTGAACTTTGCGCCGGAAGTGCATCCCATCATGACTGTGACCATGCCCGACACGCCCAGCGCGCGCCGGGGCGGTGGCGTCGGCCAGACCATTCCGCAGATGTGGACCTATGAGCATACCTTGCCGGGCGGATCGCCCGCCCGCGCCTTTGTCTGGATGCAGGGCCACATGATCGACAGCCTGCAGGACCCTGCCATCCAGAAGGTGCTGCTGCGCGGCATCGCCTGGGCCGGCAAGAAGCCGACCACCGAACTGACCGATTACGTGCCGCCGCCGCCGCGCGCGATGCGTCCGGAGCAGTAATCAAGGCATGATTGTGGCCACCGCTGCGGCGGTGGCCGTTCATCTTCCATACAGACTGCAAGCCGCAATATCGGCGCGAGGAGTGCGTGATGAAGACTTCGGGGAAATTGGTGCTTGGGACGGCGGCGCTGGCGTTGGCCGCGACGGCGTCGCTTGCGGCGGACGATGATTGGCCCGCCTCGGGCAAGGACCTGGGCGCCAACCGCTATGTCACGCTCAAGCAGATCACCCCGGCAAATGTCGACAAGCTGCAAAAAGCCTGGACGTTCCATCTCAAGCCCGCGAACCTTCCGGCCGATGCGCGCCTGCGCATGTCCCAGGACATTCCCCTGGTGGTCGGCAATGTCATGTACATCGTCTCGCCCTACAGCCAGGCGATCGCGCTGAACGCCACCACCGGCGAAGTGATCTGGAAATACGATCTCCCTGACAGCGACATCCCGTCGGCGCAGGCGCGCGGCGCCGCCTATTGGCCGGGCGCCGATGGCATGCCCGCCTCGATCATTTTCGGCAGCGTGAGGGGGCGGCTCTATTCGCTGCGCGCCTCTGACGGCAAGCCCAACACCGCGTTCGGCGAGAACGGCATCGTCAATCTCAAGACGCCGGAAGTCATGCAGACCGGCATGAAGGATGGCTACATCCTGCCGTCACCGCCTGTCGTCTACAAGAATCTGGTGATCACCGGCGCCGGTCCGGGCGAAGGCCCCGGCGGCTCCAATCACGGCGCCGGCCCCGCGGGCGACACCCGCGCTTGGGATCTGCGCACCGGCAAGCTGGTCTGGACCTTCCACACCGTGCCGCGTCCGGGCGAGTTCGGCTACGACACCTGGACCCCCGAAGCCGCCAAGAACCGCTCCGGCGTCAATGTCTGGGGCTATATGACGGTCGATGCCAAGCGCGGCATTCTCTATATGCCGCTGGGCGCGCCCAACAACGACATGGTCGGCAGCGACCGTCCGGGCAACAACCTGTTCAGTTCTTCGATCGTGGCGGTGGACGCCAATACCGGCAAGTATATCTGGCACTTCCAGGTCACCCATCACGACATCTGGGACATGGACACCCAGTCCGCGCCGATGCTGGTGGATGTGAAAAAGGACGGCAAGACCATCCCCGCCGTCATCACGGTCAACAAGAACGCGCTGATGTTTATCCTGGACCGCACCAACGGCAAGCCGATCTTCGGCGCCGAGGAGCGTCCGGTGCCCCAGAGCGAAGTGCCGGGTGAAAAGACCTCGCCGACTCAGCCTTTCCCTGTCAAGCCCGAGCAGCTGAGCGTTGGCACGGTCACGCACGAGACCCTCTACAAGGGCGTGCCCGAGCATCAGGCCTTCTGCGAAAAATATGTCGCCGACAACCAGTTCAAGCTGGCTTCGACCTATACGCCGCCGGGCTATGATCATTGGACGGTGGCGCCTCCGGGAACCCAGGGCGGCGTCAACTATTATGGCGGCAGCTTCGATCCGGTGCGCCATCTGTTCATCGTCAACGTCAACAACCTGTTCCAGCCGATGAAGGTGGTGAAGACTGCCGACGGTGAATTCGTGAACAATGCGCGCCCGGCCATTCGCCGCTTCTGGGACAATGACAAGCATCTGCCCTGTAACCAGACCCCCTGGGGCCAGCTGGTGGCGGTGGATGTGAATACGGGCGATATCGTCTATCGCAAGACGCTGGGCATCACCGAACAGTTCCCCGCCGGCCAGCAGGACACCGGCCGTCCGGGCTTGGGTGGAACCACCGTTACCGCCACCGGCGTGACCTTTGTCGGCGCCACCGACGACCGCAAGTTCCGCGCCTTTGAAACCGCCACGGGCAAGAATCTTTGGACCGTGGAGTTGAATGCATCCGCCGAATCCACACCTATTAGCTACCAAGGTTCGGATGGACGTCAGTTCGTGGCCATCACCGCAACCGGCGGTGGCCTTATTGGCGCCAAACTGGAAGGCGATGAAGTGGTCGCTTTCGCTTTGCCCAAGTAACAGGAGTTGAACGTGAAACTTGTTCTGGTATCCGCGCTGAGTCTGATGACCATGGCGGCCCCCGCCCTGGCCGATGATTTCAAGCTGCTGCCCGATGGGCCCGGCCGCGATGTGATGGTGCGGGTCTGCGCCCAGTGCCATTCCCCCGAAATCGCCGCCCAGCAGAGCCTGGATGCCGCGGGCTGGAAGGCCCTGGTAGACCAGATGGCCAATAACGGGGCCAACGGCACCGATGCCGAATTCGATACCATTGCCAAGTACTTGGCGGGCGCTTTCCCGCCCAAATAGGGCCGGGAAAAAGCCCTGTCATAAACAATCCCGCCGCGCTAAAACGCGGCGGGATTTTTTGTATTCAGACAGGGAAAAGCACGATGAAATTGCTGCGCTATGGGCCCAAGGGCCAGGAGAAGCCGGGCCTGATGGACGATAGCGGCCAGATCCGCGACCTGTCCGGCATCGTCAAGGATATCGACGGCAAGGTGCTGTCCAACCTGTCGGCCATCCGCGCCGCCAAGATCGACAGCCTGCCGGTGGTGGCTGCCGGAGTGCGCATCGCGGAGCCGGTCGCCAAGGTCGGCAAGTTCCTCTGCATCGGTCTGAACTATGCGGACCATGCCAAGGAATCCAACATGCCCGAGCCGGCCGAGCCGATCATCTTCATGAAGGCCACGTCCGCCATCATCGGCCCGAACGACGACGTCTATCTGCCGCCCACCGCCAAGAAGGGCGACTGGGAAGTGGAGCTGGGCATCGTGATCGGCAAGGAAGCCCGTTACGTGACGAAGGAAAAGGCGCTGGATTATGTCGCCGGCGCCGTCGTGGTGAACGACCTGTCCGAGCGCGAATTCCAGCTGGAACGCCTGGGCACCTGGGACAAGGGCAAGGGCTGCGACACCTTCGGCCCGTTCGGCCCCTATCTGGTCACGCTGGATGAAGTCGGCGACCTCAACAATCTGGGCCTGTGGCTGGACCTGAACGGCAAGCGGATGCAGACCGGCAACACCTCCACGCTGATCTTCGACGTGCCGACCCTGATCTCTTACGTCAGCCAGTTCATGAGCCTGCAGCCGGGTGACGTGATCTCCACCGGCACGCCGCCGGGCGTGGGCCTGGGCATGAAGCCGCCGGTGTTCCTGAAGGAAGGCGATGTCATGGAGCTGGGCATCGACAAGCTCGGCAGCCAGAAGCAGACGGTGTACCGCACCAAGATCTGATCTTCGGATCAGTCAAAGAAAAAGGCGCCGGATTTCTCCGGCGCCTTTTTTGTTTGTCGCGAGACTAATGCCCCGCGTGCGATAGCGCCCAATCAATGATTGTCGCGCGGAATGCCCTTGGTCTGGTCGATCTTCTGATACTTGACCGCATTCTCCAGAACCATGCCGGTGCCCATCTGGCCCTGGAAGGCGCGCTGGATTTCCTGCCACGGCGTCTGGGAGGCGGGATAGGCAAAGCCGCCACGCGCTTCCAGGTCCTTACGGCGCCTGGCGATCTCGTCTTCGGGCAGCAGCATGTTGGCCGTGCCCTTGTTGAGGTCGATGCGCACCCGGTCGCCGGTCTGCAACAGGCCAAGCCCGCCGCCGGCCGCCGCTTCCGGCGAGGCGTTGAGAATGGACGGCGAACCCGAGGTGCCCGACTGGCGGCCATCGCCGATGCAGGGCAGGGCATTGATCCCGGCCTTCAGCAGCGCCGTCGGCGGATGCATGGTCACCACCTCGGCGGCGCCCGGATAACCGATGGGACCGGCGCCGCGCATCACCAGCAAGGTGTTGACATCGATGTTCAGCGACGGATCGTCCAGCCGCTTGTGGTAATCCTCCGGCCCGTCGAACACCACGACCTTGCCTTCAAAGGCTTCTGGGTCCTTGGGGTTGGAGAGATAGCGCTGGCGGAACTCGTCGCTGATGACGCTGGTCTTCATGATGGCGCTGTCGAACAGGTTGCCCGACAACACGATGAAGCCGGCTTCCTTCTTCATCGGCTTGTCGAAAGGCCAGATCACTTCGGCCAGGTGGACCTTCTTGCCCTTGCAATTCTCGCCCATGGTCTTGCCGTTGACGGTCAGGGCCTTTTCGTTGATCAGGCCCTTTTCCATCAGGATGTTCACCACCGCGGGCACGCCGCCGGCATGGTGGAAATCCTCGCCCAGATATTCGCCGGCCGGCTGCAAATTCACCAGCAGCGGCACCTTGTGGCCGACCGTCTGCCAATCCTGCAGCGGCACGTCCACGCCCATGTGGCGGGCGATGGCCGTCAGGTGGATCGGCGCGTTGGTCGAGCCGCCGATGGCGGAATTGACCACGATGGCGTTGTGGAAGGCTTCCTTGGTCAGGATCCGGGACGGGCGTAGGTCTTCATGCACCATCTCCACGATGCGCTTCCCGGTCTCGTAGGAAATCTGCTGGCGTTCGCGGTAGGGCGCGGGGATCGCGGCCGAACCGGGCAGCTGCATGCCAAGCGCTTCGGCCAGGCTGTTCATGGTGCTAGCGGTGCCCATGGTGTTGCAATAGCCGGTGGACGGCGCCGAGGACGACACCAGTTCCATGAAGCCCTTATAATCCAGCTCGCCGCGCGCCATCATCTCGCGCGCCTTCCACACGATGGTGCCCGAACCGGTGCGCTCGCCTTCATGCCAGCCGTTCAGCATCGGGCCGACCGACAGGGCGATGGCGGGAATGTCGACCGTCGCCGCCGCCATCAGGCAGGCCGGCGTGGTCTTGTCGCAGCCGATGGTCAGCACCACGCCGTCCAGCGGATAGCCGTACAGCAGGTCCACCAGGCCCAGATAGGCGAGGTTGCGGTCCAGGCCGGCAGTGGGGCGCTTGCCGGTTTCCTGAATCGGATGGACCGGGAATTCCATGGCGATGCCGCCGGCCTCGCGGATGCCTTCGCGCACGCGCTTGGCCAGTTCCAGGTGATGGCGGTTGCAGGGCGACAGGTCGCTGCCGGTCTGGGCGATGCCGATGATCGGCTTGCCCGACTGCAATTCCTCGCGCGTCAGCCCGTAGTTCAGATAGCGCTCCAGATACAGCGCCGTCATGTCGGGGTTGGAGGGGTTGTCGAACCAGGCACGGCTCCTCAGAGTCTGGGGAGTCTTTCCGTCATATTTCTTGTCATCAGCCATGTTTTGAAAACCTTGCTCCAGAAAAATTAAGCGAAAAGCGTCATGCCGCCATCGACGCGCAGCACCTGTCCATTGACGAAGCCGGCCTGGTCGGATGCCAGGAACGCGACCGCATCGGCGATCTCCTGCGGCTTGGCGTAACGTTCCAGCGACACGCCGTCCATCTTGGACGGATCGGTGGCGCGGGTGGCCAGGAAGCGGGCTGTGGTGGTGGGCCCCGGGCTGATCGCGTTCACGCGCACGCCATTGGGCTTCATCTCCAGCGCCAGGCAGCGTGTGTAATGCAGGATCGCGGCCTTGGCGCAGCCATAGACCACTTCCGACACCACGCCGATATGGCCGTTGAGTGAACCGAAATTGATCACCGCGCCCTTCTGGCGTTTGGCCATGCCGGGGACCACGGCGCGGCACATCAGCATGGTGCCGACAAAGTTGCGGTTCATCACTGCCTGCATGTCTTCCAGGGAGATGTTCAGCGCATCATTGGGATTGGGCTTGCCGCCCTTGGCGGCGATGTCGCCACCGGCGCAATTGACCAGGATGGAAATGGGACCAAGGGTGTCTTCCACCGTCTTCACCAGCGCGGTGACATCGGCTTCTTTGGAGATGTCGCCCAGCACCGACACCACCTTGCCCGGACCGCGCGCCGACAGTTCTTTGGCCAGGGCGGTCAGGCTTTCCGCTTCGCCAAAGGCGGCTGGCGCGTCCTCGCTGATGTCATGCAGCGCAACATGGGCGCCGCCCGCCAGCAGGGTCTCGGCGATCATGCGTCCCAGGCCCCGGCCCGATCCGGTCACCAGCGCCACGGCACCGCCGAAATTGAAGGTCTTGGGGATGCTCAAATGCGATACTCCGCTGAAGGATGCCGGGGCAGGGCGTGGCCGGAAAGTCCTTGTTATTTATCGGTAAATCCGGCCCCGGCGCGGTGCTGAAAGGGCCCGATCCATTGACTTCCCGCTGCTCGAATTTAGTATAGAAAACAGGAGGTCATGTGAAGCCTTAAGGGCACGCAATCACGGCTTCCATGCCCCAATAACGGGTCAGGAAAACAAGGGGCGGTACGGCGCATGCAACCGACGCGGACACGTTATTGGGTTGTGGCCTTCGCGCTCTCCCTGGCCATGATCATGTACATCCAGCGCGTGGCGATCAGCCAGGCAATCGTGCCGATCTCGGCCGACCTGCATCTGGACAAGCGCCAGACCGGCCTGGTGCTGGGCGCCTTCGGCCTGTCCTACGCGCTGTTCGAAATTCCCATGGGCCTGCTGGGCGACAAGCTGGGCGTGCGCTGGGTGCTGAGCCAGCTGGTGCTGATCTGGTCGCTGTTCACCGCCATGACCGGCGCGGTGTGGAATCTGACGTCGCTGTGGATCATGCGCTTCCTGTTCGGCGCGGGTGAGGCCGGCTGCTTTCCCAACCTGACGCGCATGCTGTCGGCCTGGCTGCCCTTGTCCGAGCGCGTCAAGGCGCAGGCCGTGATGTGGGCCTTTGGCCGCTGGGGCGGGGCGCTGGCGCCGCCGGTCGCGGCGTTCGTGATCTATCATTTCGGCTGGCGCTGGGGCTTTGTCGCGCTGGCCCTGCTGGGCGGGGTGTGGGTCGCCGCCTTCCTGCCCTGGTTCCGCAACGATCCGGCGCAGCACAAGGGCGTGAATGACGAAGAACTGGCGCTGCTGGAAAGCTCGCGCGCCCTGGTACTGCACGATCACGGCATGCCCTGGTACCGGCTGCTGATGCAGCGGGACATCTTCTTCCTGGGGCTGCAGTATTTCGGCTTCTCCTACACCTGGTATTTCTATGTCACATGGCTGCCGACCTGGCTGCAAAAGGCCAAGGGCCTCTCGCCGGCGCAGGCCGCGATCTACGCCATGATCCCGCTGGCCTGCGGCGGCGTCGGCTCCATCGTGTCCGGCTTCCTGCCGCTGTGGATTCCGCGCAAATGGGTGGCGATCGGCGGTTTCTTCTCCACAGCCGCGATCATCTTCATCCTGCCCGGCGTCGATGACATCGTGCTGGCGATGGCGCTGATGGGCCTGGCCAGCTTCGCCAGCGACCTGACCATGCCGATCAGCTGGAACACCTGCGTGGAGATCGGCAAGCAGTATACCGCCACCGTGTCCTCGACCATGAACATGCTGGGCAACTTTGCCGGCTTCGTGGCGCCGGTGGTGTTCGGCGAAATCCTGCAGGACTCGGGCAACAACTGGGCGATGGTGATGTACACCATGGCGGCCGCTGCGATCGTTTCGGGCACCTGCTGGTTCTTCCTCGAGCCCGACGCCAAGCGCTGATTTCATTCACACAGAAGGCATGAACCATGAAGATTGATCTGATGGGCAGGACGGCGGTGATCGTGGGCGGCTCGGGCGGCCTGGGTGAAGCCATGGCGCACACGCTTTCCGGCGCGGGCGCGAAGATCGCGCTGGTCGGCCGCAACCAGGCCAAGCTGGACAAGGTTGCCGGCGAATTGAAAGCCAAGGGCGCCGACGTCGCGGGTTTCAACGCCGACATGACCAGCGAAAGCGACGTCAAGCGGCTGGCTGCCGAGGTCAACGCCAAGTTCAAGAATCCGCAGATCCTGATCAACAGCGCCGGTATCAACATCCGCAAGAGCGTGACCGAGTTCACCCTGAAGGAATGGACCAGCGTGGTGGATTCCAGCCTGGTCACCACCTTCCTGGCCTGCAACGCGTTTGTTCCGGGCATGAAGGGCACCGGCTATGGCCGCATCCTGAACCTGTCCTCGATCATGGCGCATATCTCGCTGCCGGGCCGCACCGCCTATTCGTCGGGCAAGGCAGGCCTGCTGGGCTTCACCAAGTCGCTGGCGCTGGAGCTGGCGAGCGAGGGCATCACCGTCAACGCGATTTCGCCCGGTCCTTTCCACACCGAGATGAACCTGCCGGTGATCAACGATCCGGAAGCCAACAAGATGTTCCTGACCAAGCTGCCGGTGGGCCGCTGGGGCAAGGTGGAAGAGATCGGGGCGCTGGCCTGCTATCTGTGCAGCGACCTGGCGGGCTTTGTCACCGGCACCGACATCCTGATCGATGGCGGCTGGACCGCCGCGTAACAGCAATAACCGGGAGAAATCCATGACGACGCGGCGTGACGTGATGCTGGGAAGCGCCGCGCTGGCGGCTGCTTCCGCGATGCCGGCTTTTGGCGCGGCTGACCGGCCGCAATCGCCGCTGGGCGTGGCCCAGACGGCGCTGGGGCATTATTTCCACAAGCAACGCGGCGACAATCCGAATCTGCGCGGTCCCGCCGATCCCATCGCCACGGTGGACTACGTCCGTTCGCTGGGCGCCGGCGGCGTCCAGATGGCAATCCCGCTGGACACCGACATCAAGAAGCTGCGCAAGCGCCTGGACCATCACAAGATGTTCTTCGAAGGCGATATCCGCCTGATCGACAAGCCGGGCGACGATACCGCGGCCTTCGAAAAGGGCCTGCGCATGTACAAGGAACTGGGCGCACCGGTGGTTCGCACGGTCTGCTTTGTCGGCCGCCGCTACGAGAATTTCTCCACCCTGCAGCAATACAAGGACTGGAAGGCCAATGCGCTGGCGGTGCTGGATGTCTGTGTGCCCATCGCGGACAAGGTCGGCATTCCGCTCGCCATGGAAAACCACAAGGACCGGGTGGTGGATGAAGAGGTCGAGGTCCTGAAGAAATTTTCCAGCGCCAATTTCGGGGCGCTGGTGGACTTCGGCAACAATATCTCGATGTGCGACGATCCGGTGGATGTCATCAACAAGCTGGCACCCTATGTGAAGTCCTGCCACATGAAGAACATGGCGGTGCAGAATTACACGGACGGCTTCCTGCTGTCGGAAGTGCTGTTCGAGGACGGCTTCCTGGACATTCCCGCCATGTGGGCGGTGCTGAAGAAAGCCAATCCCAAACTGCTGCCCATGCACGAGCTGATCACCCGCGATCCGCTGAAGGTGCCGGTGCTGACCGACAAATACTGGGTCACCTGGCCGGACCGTGGCGGCAAGTACCTCGCCGACACAATCCGGCTGGTGAACGCCAATGCTAGGAAAATGCCGCTGCCGGTGATCAGCACGCTGTCGCAGGACGATCAGTTCAAGGCGGAAGAGGCCAACAACATCCGCTGCTTTGAATGGGCGCGTAAAGCTTTGGTCTAGGCAGTTGTGCAACCACTTGCTTCGACAAGCTCAGCATGAGGACTTATCTCAATCTTCGCCCTGTCGTACGACGCTGTCGCTAACGACTGTCGAAGGGTGAGGGACGCGCCTATTTCACAGTGAAGTGCATCACCGTTTCCGAATGGAACGTCTCGCCCGGCTTCAGCAGGGTGGACGGGAATTGTGGCTTGTTGGGGCTGTCGGGAAAATGCTGGGTTTCCAGCGCCAGGCCGTCCGTCGCGCGGATGGTGGTGCCTGCCGCGCTGACCACGCCGCCATTCAGGTTGTTAGACGAATAGACCTGCACCCCCGGCTCGGTGGTGAGCAGTTCCAGTGTGCGGCCGCTGACCGGATCAGTGATCCGCGCCGCCAGTTCGAGCGCGCCGGGCTTTGACTTGCGCAGCACGTAATTGTGGTCATAGCCGCGTCCGATCAGCATCTGCGGATCGGTGGAGCGGATGTTCTTGCCGATTGGCGTGGGCTCGCGGAAATCGAACGGCGTGCCGGCGACATTGGTGAACTCGCCGGTCGGCACCTGGAACGCATCCGTCGGCGTCACCTGGTCTGCCATGATGGTCATCACCTGGTTCTCGACATTGCCCGAGCCATTGCCCGCCAGGTTGAAATAGGTGTGGTTGGTGATGTTGAAGACCGTCGTCTTGTCGGTGACCGCCTTGTATTCCATCTTGAAGTCGTTGCTGTCGGTCAGGGTGTAGGTGAGGTCGAGGGTGACCTTGCCGGGAAAGCCCTGGTCGCCATCGGGCGATACCAGCCGCAAGGTCACGCCGGCATCGCCGGCATGGCTGAAGGTGCGCACCGTCTGAAGCACGCGCCGGCTATAGGGCGGCGGCCCGCCATGCAGGGTCACGCCATTGGGGTTCTGCGCCAGTTCGTAATGCTTGCCCTCGATGGTGACGCCATGGCCGATGCGGTTGGCATAGCGCCCGGTCAGCGCGCTCAGGGGGCCAGTGGCCTCGATGGCGGCCAGGTCCTTCTGGCACAGGATGACGTTGGCCAGTTTGCCATTGCGGTCCGGCACCTCCACCGAACAGACGATGCCGCCATAATCCAGCACCTGGGCCCGCAACCCGTGGCCGTTGGTCAGGGTAAATATGTGGACGGGAACGCCGTCCTTGGTGGTGCCGAAATCGGCGGTATCGACGGTGCCAGCCTGTGCCTGTGTCATAAGTCCCATGAAAACAGCGATGACGCCTGTTTGTACACGCATTTTTCCCCCGTTTCCGCCCGTTTTCGGCTGGGCTTTGTGCGCTGACACTATAGTATCCGGCCCACAAAAAAGCGCCCCATATGGGGCCGGGGACATACAGCTTTGGCGCACCGCCTGGCGGCGCCTTTTTTTCGGTTTTGAGGATTGTATGACGAGTGTTGCAGGTGGCGTTGTGAAGCCCTTGATCGTGGTGATGGGCGTGGCCGGGTCGGGCAAGACCACCATTGCCAGCGGACTGGCGGAGCATCTGGGCGTGCCCTTTGTCGAAGGTGATTCCTTGCACCCCATCGCCAACGTCAAGAAGATGTCGGCCGGCGTCCCCCTGACCGACGAGGATCGCTGGCCCTGGCTGGAGGCCATCGGCGCGCGGATGGAAGTGGAACGCGACACCGGCCATGGCGTGGTGGTGTCCTGCTCGGCGCTCAAGCATGTCTATCGCGATTGCCTGCGCAAACAGGTGCACGGCAAGGTGCATTTCATCCTGCTGGACGGCTCGCGCGAGCTGATCGGCGACCGCATGAAGAAGCGCAAGGGGCACTTCATGCCGCCGGCGCTGCTGGACAGCCAGTTCGCCACGCTGGAAAAGCCCACCGCCGACGAAGATGCGGTGATCCTGGATATTTCCCACACCGTACCGGTGCTGCTGGCTGAAGCCGCTCGCGCCCTGG
>CAIUTH010000240.1 GCA_903902075.1 uncultured Alphaproteobacteria bacterium | reverse complement strand
GGACAGCGGGATCAGCGCCACCGAGGTGACGCGCTCATGCCAGAAATGGCCGGTGCCCGAATGGGACGAGCCCATGCCGCGAACTTTGTGCAGCGGCGTTTCCGCGGAATTCATCGCAAATATCCTCCGTGACCGGTCCAGGCGAGGACGAAGATGGCCACCGCGATCACGATGGAGCCGACCAGGATCATCATGCTGTTGCGCTCGGCCAGGCCTTTTTCAAAGCCATAGCCCAGGTCCCAGGCCAGGTGCCGGATGCCGTTGAGGAAGTGATAGACCAGCGACCAAGTCAGGCCGAACACGACCAGCAGGCCAATGGGCGTGTCGGACACGTCGTGGAAGCTGTGCCAACCCTCCGGTCCGTTTGAGATCGACACCAGCCACCAGGCCAGGATGACCGCACCCACCGACAGGCCGATACCGGTTGCGCGGTGGGTGATGGATGTCGCCATCGTGACCGGCCAGCGATAAATGGTGAGATGGGGAGAAAGTGGACGCGTGGCCTGGGCCGGTTTTTGCGGATTGTCCGCCATGAAAAGCCTTCCGGAGGTCGTGGGCGAGATTGGCGGGGAGTTTAGGGGTGCGGAACCTCCAGTCAACCGCGCTTTGCGCGGGTCCGCACTCGCTTTGGGGCGCGGCTTGCGGCAAATTCGCGGCCACGGGGGCAAATGCGCGAATCAACGGTGAATAGCAGGGCCTGGCTGGCCTTTCCGGTCGAGGGCATCGCTGTCCCGGCGGTGGGGATGACGCTGCTCAGCCTCATGTTCCTGTCGGCCGCCCTGTGGAACGGCTTTCCCCTGATTTTCTACGACACCGGCGCCTACCTGCTAGAGGGGCTGGGCCATATCTTCTTGGTCGAGCGCGCCCCGGTCTATGCCGAGCTATTGTTCCTGGCGGGCGGCAATTTCAGTCTGTGGCCGATCGTGGTGCTGCAGGCGCTGATGACCAGCTACCTCATACTGGAAGTGGCCCGCGCCGAAGTGCCGGGCCTGACTCTTCGCGGCCTGATCGTGATCGGCGCGGCGCTGAGCCTTCTGACCGGAATCGCCTGGTATGTGGGGCAGGTCGAGCCGGACATCTTCACCCCCGTGGTGATCCTGGGCGCATGGCTGCTGATGTTTCGCTCTGCCCGCTTGGGCAAGGCGCGGCTGCGTTGGGTGATCGGGCTGACGGGGCTGGCGGTGGCCTGCCATCCCTCGCATCTGGGCCTGATCGGCGGGCTTTTGCTGTGCGCCGCGCTGCTCAAGCTGCTGGCGCGCTGGGGCCTGCCCAAGCCCGACCTGAAACGCGGAGTGATCGGGCTGGTCACCGGCATCGCCCTCATCGTGGTGGGCAACTTCGCGCTCACCGGCAACCTGTTCATCAGCAAATCGGGATCGGTGTTCGTGTTCGCGCGCCTGATGCAGGACGGCATCGTCAAGCGGCTGCTGCAGGATACCTGTCCGCCGCAAGGCGATATCAACTGGCGGCTGTGCGAATACAAGAACCGGCTGGCGACCAGTGCCAATGGCTGGTTGTGGGGCGCGGGCAGCGGCTTTCATGCGCTGGGCGGCTTCACAAGCAAGACCCAGCAGCAGGAAGACAGCCGCATCATCGTCGAAAGCCTGAAGCGCTATCCGATGATGCATTTGCGCGCCGCGGTCTATGACTCGCTGCTGCAATTCCTGCAATTCAAGACCGGCGATGGCATCGAGCCGCAACTGTCCATCGTGACGCCGAACTTTCGCCGCATGATCCCCGAGCAGTTGCCCGCCTATCTGAAGGCGCGCCAGCAGCACGGGCTGATCCGCTTCAAGGTCCTGAACCTGATCCATGTGCCGGTGGGGGCGATGTCGGTGCTGGGGCTGCTTTTGCTGCTCCAGCATGCGGGGCTGCGCCGCGCCTGGGACCAGGCCAGCCTGCCGGCGCTGGTGCTGCTGGGGCTGGTGGGCAATGCCATCATCTGCGGCACCTTTTCCAATCCCCATGACCGCTATCAGTCCCGGGTGATCTGGCTGCCGGCCCTGGTGCTGCTTTTGGCGGTGGCGCGGGACCGCCGTGCGTTGCAACCCGTCGCAGAATCCGGCACTTAAGCCCCCATGGCCCAGCCCGTCCGCATCGCGCCGTCCATCCTGTCCGCCGACTTTTCCAAGCTTGGCGCGGAAATCGAGGCCATCGAGGCGGCGGGCGCCGACTGGATTCATGTCGATGTGATGGACGGTCACTTTGTCCCCAACATCACCATCGGACCCCAGGTGGTGAAGGCGCTGCGGCCGCATGCCAAGAAGCCCCTCGATGTCCATCTGATGATCTCGCCGGTGGACCCGTATCTGGATGCCTTTGCGGAGGCGGGCGCCGATGGCCTGACGGTCCATCCCGAAGCCGGACCGCATGTTCATCGCACCCTTCAGCACATCCGCAAGCTGGGCAAGAAGGCGGGAGTGGTGCTCAATCCCGGCACACCGGTGGACGCGCTGGACAACCTGATGGACCTGGTGGACCTGATCCTGGTCATGAGCGTCAATCCGGGTTTCGGCGGCCAGAGCTTCATCGAAAGCCAGCTCAAGAAAATCGAAGCCGCGCGCAAGCGCATTGATGCCACCGGCCGGGACATCGCGCTGGAAGTGGATGGCGGCATCACCCCCCAGACGGCAAAACGCGCCATCGCCGCCGGCGCCACCGTGCTGGTGGCCGGTACCGCGGTGTTCCAGGGCGGGCCGTCGCAATATGCCGCAAATATCCAAGCGCTGAGGGGCTGACGTGCAGGTGCAGCAGCTCCTGCCGCTCCTGCCGGAACTGATCCGCGCAGGCTTGCGCCGCGCGGCCACGCCCTTGCGCGTCTGGTGGAGGCGCAACTGGTTCTATCGCCGCCTGCTCAAGGGCCCGCTGGCCGATCATGTTGTGTTTCATCCCTGGGATGCGGCGCCGCGCCGGCTGGAGGAAGCCGACAGCCTGCTGCGCGGCCGCTTCCGTTTTTATGGCGTGTCGGTGGATGTGCCCGATGGCGTGTCGGTGTTTGACCTCAAGCCGCCGAACGCCGCCTGGGAAATGGCGCTGCACAGCTTTGCCTGGCTGCCGGCCCTGTCAAATGCCGGCGGCGACAATGCCCGCAAGCTGGCCACCAACCTGATCGGCCAATGGGTCAAGCGCCACGGCGCCTATTCCGAACCGGCCTGGCTGCCGCACATCATGGCGCGGCGGCTGGCTGCCATCTTCACGCATGGCCGGCTGGTGATCCTGAATTCCGAGATGATGTGGCGCTCGCGCCTGTTCGTCTCGCTGCGCGAACAGTGCCGGATGCTGGAACGCACCTCGCGTGAAGCGCCCGACGGCTTGCCGCGGCTGGAAGCGGCTGCCGTACTGGCGCTGTCGGGCCTGTGTCTGGATGACAGCCCCAAGCGGCGCGAGACCGGCCTATCGCGGCTGGAAGAAGAGATTGAGCGCCAGATTTTGCCCGATGGCGGCCATGTCAGCCGTTCGCCGGAACAGTTGATGGCGGCCTATCGCCATATCATCATGATTTTGGAATCCCTCAGCGCGGTGGGCGAGGAACCGCCGCACGCGTTGCGCAACGCCCATGACCGCATGGCGCCGATGCTGCGCTTCTTCCGTCACGGTGATGGTGCGCTGGCGCTGTTCAATGGTGGAGCTGAAGGCGATCCGCGCATGATCGCGGGGCTGCTGGCGCGCGATGACGTGCGCGGTCAACCCTTTCACCACGCCCGCCACAGCGCCTATCAGCGGCTGACGGCGGGTCGCACCTTGTGCCTGCTGGATTGCGGCAAGACTCCCGACGGACCATTTGCGCTGGAGGCCCATGCCGGGGCATGCGCCTTTGAACTGTCGAGCGGCAATGACCGCATAGTGGTCAATTGCGGCGCGGGGGGGCTGACGCACCAGACCTGGAACTGGGCGCTGCGCGCCACTGCCGCCCATTCCACCCTGACCCTGGCGGATACCTCCAGCGCCCAGATTCTCCCCGCTGGCCTGGCCCGCGAGCTGCTGGGACCGCGCCTGACGGGAGGCCCGCACGAGCCGCTGTCTCGCCGGGTGGAAACGGCCCAGGGCTGGACGGTGGAGGCGATGCACGATGCCTATGCCGCGGCCTTCGGTGTCCGGCACGAGCGCCAGATCACCATGTCGCCCCAGGGCCTGATGGTCACGGGGCGTGACCGGCTGGTTCCGGTGGAAGGCGTGGCGCCGGGGCCGTGCAGCTTCACGGTGCGATTCCATATCCATCCCGATGTGCGGGTGTCGCGGCTGGATGGGGGCGGCATTCTCCTGAAGCTGCCAGGCGGCGAGGGCTGGCGCTTCCGGGCCGGGGGCGGGGTCCTGGACGTGGAGGAAAGCGTATATCTGGGCGGCCATGTGGTGCGCCGGGCCGAACAGCTTGTCATCAGCGGCACCATGAAGGATTCCCCTGCCGAAATTGCATGGGTCTTCGAGCAGATTGTCGCGTAGCCAAGGGTTGTTCCAGCCCGCCCGCGCTGGCAATCTGGCGCGCAAATCACCCGCCTTCAGGAGCCTTTCATGGTCGAGATCATGCTGCCCAAGAACAGCCGGGTGAAGAAGGGCAAGGTCTGGCCTGCTGACAAGGCCGCCAATGGCAAAAAGCCCAAGCGCACAAAGGAATTCAAGGTCTATCGCTACAATCCCGATGACGGCGCCAACCCGTCGGTCGACACCTATTCGGTGGACCTGGACTCCTGCGGTCCAATGGTCCTGGACGCGCTGATCAAGATCAAGAACGAGATAGACCCGACCCTGTCTTTCCGCCGTTCCTGCCGCGAAGGCGTGTGCGGCTCTTGCGCCATGAACATCGCTGGCGGCAACACGCTGGCCTGCACCAAGGCGATCAATGACTGTTCCGGCGCGGTCAGCGTCTATCCCTTGCCGCATATGCCGGTGGTGAAAGACCTGGTGCCGGACCTGACCAATTTCTACGCCCAGTATGCCTCCATCCAGCCTTTCCTGCGCACCCAGACTGCAGAGCCGGAAAAGGAATGGAAACAGTCGCCCGAAGACCGCGCCAAGCTTGACGGGCTGTATGAGTGCATCCTATGCGCCAGCTGTTCGGCCTCGTGCCCCAGCTATTGGTGGAATTCGGAACGCTATCTGGGACCGGCGGCGCTGCTGCAATCCTATCGCTGGCTGATCGACAGCCGCGACGAGGAAACCGGCGAGCGGCTGGATAACCTGGAAGATCCCTTCCGCCTCTATCGCTGCCACACCATCATGAATTGCGCCAATACCTGTCCCAAGGGCCTGAACCCCGCCCAGGCGATCGGCGAAATCAAGCAGATGATGGTCAAGCGGAAAGCTTGATGTTTCCCGAGAGACTGACAAAGGGCTATCGCGCCTTTCTGGAAGGGCGGTTCGCGGTGGAACGCGGCCGCTACCAGAGCCTTGCCGGTTCCGGCCAGTCGCCGTCAATCATGGTGATCGGCTGTGTCGACAGCCGTGTGTCGCCCGAAGTGATCTTCGATGCCGCGCCGGGCGAGATCCTGGTGGCGCGCAATGTCGCCAACCTGGTGCCGCGTTACGAATCCCCATCCGAGGAAGATCCCAGTCACCAGCACGGCACCAGCGCGGCGCTGGAGTTCGCGGTCCGCGCCTTGCGCGTGCGGCACATCGTGGTCCTGGGCCATGCCTTTTGCGGCGGCATCCGCGCCTTCGCCACGGAGGCGGCGCCCTTGTCCTCATCGGATTTCATCGGCCGCTGGATGAGCCAGATCGCGCCGGCCGCCGAAGAGGTGACGGAGCCCAAGGGTGAAACCGATACCTATCTGCGCCAGCTGGAATTCGCTTCGGTCGAACTGTCCTTGCGGAACCTGATGACCTTCCCCTTTGTGAAGGGGGCGGTGGAGAAGGGCGAGCTGTCGCTGCACGGCGCCTATTTCGGCGTGGCGTCAGGCAAGCTTCTGGTCAGGGACAGTCGAACAGGTCAGTTCGAACCGGTCGACTGAGGCGCCTAGGCGCTCTTCGCCGACAGGCGGCGCCACAGCAGCGCCCCGGCCAGGTCGGCCAGCCAGCCATGTGGGTTTGCGCCCACCACCTTGATCACCATCTGCACCAGCTTCTGGACATGATGACGGTGGTAGACCGTCATGCTGGCCTGGCCGGCGAGGCGGGAATATTTCTTGCGCTTGTAGGGGGTTATCGCCTCTTTCTCAGGCGG
>CAIUTH010000239.1 GCA_903902075.1 uncultured Alphaproteobacteria bacterium | reverse complement strand
GCATAGAAGTCCTTCTGGCTCTTGGCCAGCTTGGCCGAAAGGTTCGCCGCGTTCTTCAGCTCGTCCGAGGTCAGCGGGCGGCGGAACAGCATCATGCCGTAATGGTCCAGCACCTGGCGGCTGCAGGCATCATCCGGGGCCTTGGCGTCCTTGGGCTTGCACGGCAGCTTGGCCCGGTACTTCTCGCTCACAACCTGGGTGGCAATGCTGTCGGCCATCTGGGTGAAGGACTCAAAACCCACCGGCGTCACCGACAAGGTCGAGGTGCTTGCCGCCTGAAGGCCCGCGATCCGGATGGTCGGCTCAAACGATCCGCGCACCTCAATCTCAGAGCCAAAAATGTCCGCTACAGAATTGCGATACTCCGCCTGTGTCAGACGCCGCAGACTCGTCACTTGCTGAGATGGCGCCGCCACGACGGGGGTGGCGATGGCCGCCAGAAGGACAGCCGAAAGGACCGGGGCAAAAAGACTACGCATTCGAGAATCCGCCAGCAGGAGGTTTTGCGGGCGGAAAATACCCCAGCAAGCCCGCAAAAGCGGGACTTTTTACAGTTTCCTTACGCAGCCAAAGCCGCTTAGCCGCTTATTCCGGACATTTTGACAGGATCGGCCCACTGGCCCGTACGGCGCCGTGCCCTTGCTGCACCGCACCATGATTCCGCCCTGCCCGTCTGACTACTTTCCCAGGCCCACGAAGTTGAAGCGCAGCACCCGTCCGTCGCGGCCATCGCCGGTGTAAATGTTGCCGTGCGCGTCGGTGATGATGACGTGCAGCCCCAGGAACATGTCGCGATACTGGCCGACATGGCCGAAGGTGCCTTGCGGAATTTCCTTCAACGTCTTGCGGTCCAATACCCGGACCTGCTGGCGGTGGCCTTCGCTGATGTAGATGAAGCGCTGATCCTTGTCACCCGACAGCGCCACGCTGTTGACGGTGCCGAAGCCGACCATCGGTATCTCGCGCGCCACAAAACCCTCATTGAGGAATTTGCCGTCCAGGGTGAAGGACTGCACGCGATTGTTGTTGCGGTCCGCGACATAGACGATGCCATCGTTGGAAATCGTCAGGCCGTGCACCAGGTTGAACTGGGCGGGCGGCGGATCATAGGTGCGGTCGCGCGTGGCGTTGTCGTCGGGCGTTTTGCCATAGGCGCCCCACATGCGCTTGAACTTGCCGGTATCGGCATCGAACACGATGACGCGGCGATTGACGTAGCCGTCAGCGATGAACAGCTCATTGGCCGGGGCGTAATAGACCGGCCATGCGGCGTGGTTGAGATTCTCGGTATCCAGGCTGCCCTTGCTCTGGCTGGCATGACCGATCTGCATGATGAACTTGCCGTCGGTGGTGAACTTCAGGCACTGGTTGTCATCCTTGCCCGTCTTGCGATCCTTGCCGTTGCCGCAGATCCAGACATTGTCGTGGCTGTCGACCGCGATGCCGTGCTCCTGCACCGGCCAGTCGAACTTGGCGCGCTCGGCCTCGCTCATCATGTAGGTGCCGCCCCAGCCGCGGATGAAATTGCCCTTGGCGTCAAACTCCACAACCGCGGGCGCCGGCACACCGGAGGCTTCCTGCGGCGGCTCATCCAGTTGCGGCACGATGGAGCGGGGACGCGAGATCACCCAGATGTTGCCGTGCGTATCGGTGGTCAGGCCGGCGATCTGGCCGAAGAAATAGCCATGCGGCATCTGAAGGGGCCAGGCGGGATCGAACTTAAATTTGGGATAGGTTTCGGCCGACGCGGCACCCAAAAGGCACAACGCAAAGAGACAAAACAGCGCCGCAGTCTTTTTCATGGCTTTCCCCAGCAGTAGCGCCACGGGATATGCCACAGGGCTGCGCGCAGATAAATCTTGCACTGCAACCGGAAGCGTCAGGACTTGCGCTGCGCCCGTTCGATACCGGCATTGTTCAGGTTGCACTCCTTCAGCACCCGCAGATACCGCAAGGCGCTGGCCGTGCCGGTGAAGAAGGGGTTGTCATCGTTCGGCTTGGTGCGGATCTTTTCGATCTTGGTTGCCGCTTCGTCATAGGAAGAATGGTTGCCGATCACGCCTGCGGGCTTTTCCGTGGCGCTGAATTGCAGCAGCCGCGTGGTCCATTGATCATAGGCTGTGTACATCGCCGGCGTCAGGTTCTTGTTGGTGATGCCGCCCAGGTTTCGGCAAATATCTGAAGGCTTAGGCCAGATCGATGGCGTGGCACTTGAGGTCTGCCAGAGTGCAGAATTCAAGCGCGCCTTCATGGGTGGCGCGCAGCACCACGCGCGGCGCCATGCCGGCTTCAAACGCTTCGGCCCAGCGCGGCGCGCACAGGCACCAGCGCTCGCCGGCCTTCAGACCGGGAAAGCCGTAATCGGGCATGGGCGTGGACAGGTCGTTGCCACGCATTTTTGAAAATTGCAGGAAGTCGTCGGTCAGCACCACGCAGACGGTATGACTGCCTACGTCTTCCGGCGCGGTGTCGCAGCAGCCATTGCGGAAGAAGCCGGTCATCGGCGCGGTCGAGCAGGATTGCAGCGGATCGCCGAACACGTTGCGCGACGGCCTTTTGCCAAATCCCCTGGGTTCGATGGACATGTGGATGGACCTTGCGTTGGCGCCGCGAGTTTGGGCCGCAATCTTGCTGCCATGCAACAATCTTTCCGAGGACGCCGCCAGAATCCCGCTGAAAGAACCGTCATTGTCCTCTAAGCTGGGCCCAACAATAAGAGGTCCCAGGGGGTGTCATCGTGTCTGCGCGCAATTGCCTTGCCGTGCTGTTGCTGGGTACGGGCCTTGTGGCCTCGACTGCCTGGGCCGCCCCGCTGCATCCGGTGTTCCAGGTTGATCCGTATTGGCCCAAGCCTTTGCCACACGGTTACGTCTTCGGCTCCAGCGGCGGGGTGACGGTGGATAGCCACGACAATGTCTGGATCTATTCGCGGCCGACCTCGACCCACATCACCATGAGCAACCCGCCGGAAGCCAATAATGGCCGCCCCGCGCCGTCGGTGGTGGAGATCAGCAATGACGGCCGCTTCATTCAGGGATGGGGCGGCGTGCTGGCGATGAGCGAGGAAGAGCGCAGCCATTTTGACTGGCCGGTGCAGGAGCATGGCATCGCGGTCGACAACAAGGATAATGTCTGGGTCTGCGGCAATGGCCGCGATGCCAGGACGCACCGCGACGATGACCAGTGCATCAAGTTCACCAACAAGGGCAAGTTCATCCTGCAGCTGGGCAGGTCGGGCCAGAGCAAGGGAAGCCTGGACACCGAAAATCTCGGCCATCCGTCACAGGCGGTCTATTATGCGCCCACCAACGAGCTGTTCGTCTCGGATGGTTACGTCAATCGCCGCGTCTATGTCGCCGATGCCGATACCGGCAAGTTCAAGCGCATGTGGGGCGCTTACGGCAAGACGCCCGATGACAGCGCGCCCCGCAATCGCGGCTATGACCCGGTGCCGGCCCAGTTCAACCTGCTGCATGGCATGACGGTGGCGCGCAATGGCGATGTCTTTGTCGCCGACCGCAATGCCAACCGCGTCCAGGCTTTCACCAAGGACGGCAAGTTCCTGGGTGAATCTTTCGTCGCGCCGGAAACGCCGCAGCATGATTTCGGCACGGCCTTCGGCGTGGCGTTGTCGGGCGACAAGGACCAGCGCTTCCTCTATGTCGCCGACGGCCATAACGAAGTGGTGCATGTGCTGGACCGCAAGACGCTGAAGGAGATTCCCGGCGCCGCCTTTGGCAGGGTCGGGCCTTATGCCGGCCAGTTCAGCAACATCCATGTCATTGCCAGTGACTCAAAGGGCAATGTCTATGTCGGCGATGGCGGCGGACGCTTCCAGAAATTCGTCTACAAAGGCATGGCACGGTAGCACCCGGCCCATGTTGCGTTGCACAATCGGGTTGCCCGAAAATATGCGCGGCCAAACTCTTCGTCCCGGACGGGGTTACGCGCGTGCACGGGCCTGTGGACTGCGATTAAGCAGGCATTGAAAAGGCCCGCTTACAAAGGCTTCAAACAGTATACACTTATTGTAGCTGGTTGTTTTCGCGCGTATTATTGCGGTTAACGATCGGCGAAGCCGGCGCCATTCAGAACAGGTATCGAGGGGGTTGCGTGCGTAGCAAATTCATCTGGATCATCGCGGCTGCCGTTGCGGGCTCGGCCTGCTCCAGCGCCTTTGCGGCGCCATCTCAGCAAGTGACGAGTCTGCGGCGTCTGACACAGGCGGAGTATCGCAATTCTGTAGCGGACATTTTTGGCTCTGAGATTGAGGTG
>CAIUTH010000238.1 GCA_903902075.1 uncultured Alphaproteobacteria bacterium | reverse complement strand
GTCCGGCGTGATGGTGACTTCCATTTCTTCGGCTGGCCTGCGCCAGCGGGCGGGATGATAGACGGCGTCCGCGGTGGTCTGTTCCCAGACTTGGCCATCCTCCAGGGTGACAGTAACGGCACCGTTCTTGTCCATGACATAGGACTGCATCGGCATGTTCTTCACGATCGGCTTGGAGCTGGTCAAGATGCCGGCGAACATGCCGCGTTCGCGCGGCATGGGCGGGGGACCGGGCGGCGGCGCGGGCTGCGCCGGCGCGCCCGAGGCATATTGCTGTGGCACCGGCACAGGCACCGGAACAGGCTGGCGCGCGGCGACGCCCGGCGCCGCAAGACCCAGCTGGGCGCGCATGGGATTTGCGGCGGCATAATAACAGTCCAGCCAGGCGCGATCGGCGCCCTGGCGCATGCATCCGGCCGCACTGGATACGACTTCATCACGCACCGCTTCGTCGCGCGGTACGCTGCCGGCCGGCGGCGCGGTGGCCAGCTTGAGTTGCCCGGGCAGGGCCGAGGCCAGGCCCAGCGCGGCGCGCACCGGCTGAGCGGCGCCGTAATAGCAATCCAGCCACTGGCGGGAATCACCGATGACGCCGCAGCGGATCGCGCCGGTCAGCGCGTCATCGCGCGGGCGCGCCGAAGCGGGCGCCGCCAGGACCAACAGCGCGGGAAACAGAACCAACCAGATATGACGCATGCATTTCCCCAAACCGGTGCACAAAGGCGATCCGCGCACTTATCTAACGCATTGCTCCATTGAAACAAAATTGGGCGCTGCGGGCAACCGGACCCAGGTCGAAGTTAATAAAGCCGGGCGCGATTCTGCCCGGTCGCCGACCCTATATCCGGTGCGAGGGGAAAGGAGAGAATAACTCTCCCATCACGAATACCGCGGGTTTGGCGTCGGCGCGGGTTGCCATCACGGTATTTCCTTCCCAAACTGCGAATATCTGGCGACAGGGGAGCAGCGCATGATCACTGCAACGCAGCGTAACAAAATTCCTGGCCGGGCGGTGGCCGTCCTCACGCTGCTGTTGCTGGCCGGTGCGGCCCAGGTGGACGCGCAAACACCGCCCGCGGGTGAAGCCGACATCCTGATCCAGAACGGCCATGTCGTGGACGGCACCGGCGGTCCCTGGATGCAGGAGAATGTCGCCATCAAGGGCGACCGGATCGTCTATGTCGGCCGCGCGCCCGTGAAAGCGAAAAAGGTGATCAACGCCACCGGCAAGATCGTCTCGCCGGGCTTCATCGACATGCATTCCCATTCCGAGTTCGGTCTGGCGATGGACGGGCGCGGCCTCAGCAAGGTTACACAGGGCATCACCACCGAAGTGATGGGCGAACATCTGTCGGCCGGCCCGGTGCTGGGCCCGGCGGTAGACGATCCCATGATGGTGACGCCGCCGGTCAAGCGGACCTGGACCACATTGGGCGGCTGGTTCTCCTACCTGCAGGAGAAAGGCATCGGCATCAACGTCGCCTCGTATGTCGGTGCGGGACAGGTGCGCGCCTCGGCGATGGGCTACCAGAACCGCGAGCCCAGCACGGCCGAGATGGGCCGCATCAAGCAGCTGATCCGCCAGGCCATGGAAGAGGGCGCCTTCGGCCTCTCCAACGGCATGTCCTATGTTCCCAACATGTTCTTCTCGACCGCCCAGCTGATCGAATTGTGCAAGGTGGCCGGCGAATATGGCGGCATTTTCACCATCCATATCCGCAATGTCGGCCCGAACGATCCACGCGACAAAGGCCTGAAGGAAGCCATCGAAATCGCCAAGGGCGCCCATATCCCGGTGGAGATTTTCCACCACGGCGCCAGCGCCGGCATGGATCCCGACGACTTCATCAAGGATACCGAGCAGGCGCGCGCCGACGGCGTGGACATCACGGGCAATTCCTATCCCTACGAAACCGGCTGGACCTACCTGACCCAGTCGCTGCCCGCCTGGGCGCAGGAAGGCGACAGCGCCGCCATCGTGGTGCGGCTGCAAAAGCCCGACACCCGCGCCCGTATCCTGGCGGAAATGAAGGACCGCAGCTTCGACACGCTGAAAGTGGCGTCAGTCAATCCGGACTATGACGGCAAGATGCTGCCCCAGATCGCCAAAGAGATGCACGTGACGCCGTCGGAGGCGTTGCTCAACATCCTAGTCAAGCAGAAGGGCGAAGGCTTCCAGATCGGTGTTCCCACCGGGGTGCGCGCCAAGATCGTCGCGCAGATGCTGAACAATCCCTGGGTGGATATCGGTTCGGACGGCATCGCGTTGCCCGCCGATGTGCACACCTCTTTCGGCGCGCCGCATCCGCGTTCTTTCGGCAGCCACACGCGTCTGTTGGCGGAATATGTCCGCAACCAGCATCTCTTCACCCTGGAAGAGGCGGTGCGCAAGATGACTTCGCTGCCCGCCGACCGCCTGGGTCTGGCTGATCGCGGCATTCTGCGCCAGGGGATGAAGGCCGATGTGGTGGTGTTCGATGCCGCCACTGTCCAGGACATGGCGAGCTACGAGAATCCGGCGCAATATTCCAAGGGCATCGACCTTGTGCTGGTGAATGGCAAGGCCGTGGTCGCGGACGGCAAGCCCACCAACGCCTTGCCCGGACAAGTTCTGCGTGGCCCCGGTTACAAGCCCAGCACGCCGTAATGGAGAAACAGCGATGATTGTGCGGCAACGTCTTCTGGTTTCCACCATGGCGTTGGCCGTGGCCGGCATGGCGCAGCCTGCAGCGGCAGCGCCCTGGACCCGCGGCTTTGTGGTCAGCGCTTATGAATATGCCTTCCGCTATGGAGGCCGTTCCGACTTCGCCCGCGCCGGCGAAATCGAGCCTGGGGTGGACTGCCAGCATGGCAGCGGCACCCATTTCGCCGACGATCAGAAGACCTTGAAGGCGCTGGCGCGCCAGAAGTGGCGTGACCAGGACCAGGTCCAGAAAATATCCGCCCCGCCGGGCCTGGACCAGGTGCGCGCGCCGAACCTGACGCGCTTCTACATCTGGGACCGCGCGCTTTCCTATCGCGGCTACAAGAACAAGATCGAGACCTACGTGAATCCGTTCGCCGCGGAAGATCCGGGCCAGCCGCAGGTCACCAGCCGCATCGGCGATGGCTTCAACCTGGATGGCAAGATCAAGGCCAGCGATTTCGTCAGCCCCGATGGCGAGAAGGGCATCGACAACAATCTGTATCGGGCCTGGGGCTGCGATGCGCCATGGCGCGGCAATGGCAATGCGACCCTGGATCTGCGCGCCAACGACAAGATGCAGGATGGCCTCTACACCATGGTCGTCCGCATCTCGGGTAAGGTGGATCCGATGAACGACGATGACGCGGTGGTGGAAATCGGTTATTCGCCTGACAAGATCGTCAAGGATGCCCGCAACGCTGTAGCGATCGATTATTCCTATCGCATCCTGCAGCCCGCGCAGTACACGCGGCTGAAAGCCAAGATCAAAAACGGTGTGCTGGAGACCGAGCAGGTCGAACATCTGCACAGTCCGCGCATTGCCTGGTTTTATGACCAGACCGGCGACACCAACTTCACCAGGGGCAGGCTGCGGCTCACCTTGGCGCCCGACGGACTTTCCGCGACCGGCCTTTTGGGCGGGTATCGCAACTGGCGCGACCTGTATGCGGAAAACACTTTCGCGCAGGATGGCGGCCAGCAGGGCATCCGCGAGCATGAAGATCATGTCGCGCTGTATTATGCGCTGCGCCGCAATGCCGACGGCATGTTCAATCCGGCCACGG
>CAIUTH010000237.1 GCA_903902075.1 uncultured Alphaproteobacteria bacterium | reverse complement strand
GACCGAGCAGGTCGAACATCTGCACAGTCCGCGCATTGCCTGGTTTTATGACCAGACCGGCGACACCAACTTCACCAGGGGCAGGCTGCGGCTCACCCTGGCGCCCGACGGACTTTCCGCTACCGGCCTTTTGGGCGGGTATCGCAACTGGCGCGACCTGTATGCGGAAAACACCTTCGCCCAGGACGGCGGACAACAGGGCATTCGCGAACATGAAGACCATGTCGCCCTGTATTATGCGCTGCGCCGCAATGCCGACGGCATGTTCAATCCGGCCACGGGAAAATATGAAGGCATCTCCGCGGCCTATCGCCTGCGCATGTCGTCGGCCTATGTCGTGGATCCGGTGTCTCCGATGGAGGTGCCCAAACTGGTCTCGGAAATCGAACGCAAGGAAGCCTTCGAAGCCACCAAGCTTGCCACTATCAAGAGCGTGGAAACGCGCATTCCCCAATTGGTGCCGCCCGGCACATCAGAGGCGGGCGTGGGCATTACCGAGCGTTTGCTGGTCGATCTGCCCAGCAAGGACTATTTCGTGAAGACGCTGCATCGCCAGCATTATCCGGGTGAGGACGAATTCGGCGATCCGCCCTGGGCGCAGCAGGAGCGCGGTACCTTGCCGGCGCCCAAGCCCGTTCCCGCGACGCCGAAAAAGCCGCGCCAGGAAGCCGATGCCGGCGCAGTGCAGCTCGCGCCAAAGTCTTCCAGCAATTAAATTAAGCGAGCCGCGGCGCGCGTTCGGAATCAAGCGCCGGCCTATTGCGCCCCTCATAAAATGCTGCATCGCAACATCACCCCGCAGGCATTAACGTGAAGCGCTTTCGCGTCTCCGATCGCACTTTGAACAACGTTTGGAAGTCGGCGAATATTTCATAACATGTTGTATTATTTGTAGAAAATATTTCTGTTGCGACGCGCCATGAGAAATGGTCACCCGCAAGCCACACTTACAAACTTCCTTTGTTTTGCTGACTTTTAGAGCAGTGCCGGTCTTGCGATCACTCCCAATGTCGGTTCAATTACGGCAATTACTGTAAAAAGATTCCATTCGAGGGGGCTCTCTATGAATTTTGGTCTTAATAAGACGCGCGTACGTCTTGCGAGCGGTGCGGCACTGTTGGCGCTGAGCGCCAGTGGCGCGATGGCGCAAGAAGGCGTCGAACAGGTTGTCGTCTCGTCGACCCGCCTTCAGGCGGCCGGCTTCGACGCTCCGACCCCCACAACTGTCATCAGCGCGGCGGACCTGCAGGCGCAGGCCAAGCCGAACGTGTTTGACTCGCTGAAGGATCTCCCGGCCCTTCAGGGTTCGACCGGCGCCTCTTCTCAGGCGGGTTCGACGTCCAGCGGCCTGATCGGCCTTTCGGCCATCGGCATGCGCGGCCTCTCGCCCCTGCGTACCCTCACATTGATTGACGGCCAGCGCGTCGTTGCCGCCAATCTGAACGGTGTCGTCGACGTCTCGATGGTCCCGCAGATGTTGATCCAGCGCGTGGACATCGTGACCGGCGGTGCGTCGGCCTCCTGGGGCTCGGACGCCGTCGCCGGTGTCGTGAACTTCGTGCTCGACAAGAAGTTTGAAGGCTTCAAGAGCAACATCTTCGGCGGTGGCTCGGGCTATGGCGACATGGGCAACCTGACCATGGAGGCTGCGGTTGGTACCAGCTTCGCTGGTGGCCGTGGTCACTTCGAAGCCTCTGTGGAATACAGCTACAACGACGGTCTGTTGCCGCGCTATCCGCAAGGCAATCAGCACACTGCGTTGCCGGGCAATATTGGCGGCCGCAACCTGTCGCGCCAGTCGGGCACATCCGACTACGGCTCCAACCCCGGCACGCCGGCCGGCATGCCGCGGGCCTATTATGGTCCGCTGCGCCAGCAGGTGAATTTTGCCGCTTACGGTCTGGTCACCAGTGGCCCCAAGCGTTTCACCACGTTCGGCCAGAACGGCAAGGCTTATCCGCTTGCCCTTGCCGGCAACTGCTTCCTTGACGCCAACAATGCTCTGCAGGGCGGTATCAACAACAGCTGCTTTGGCACCCCCTCAAGGCCGGGTGACCAGGTCAACACCCACGAATTCACGCAAGGCTTGATCAACCCGCTGACCCGCGGCGACATCTATTCCCGCGTGTCGTACGACATCTCCCCGAGCACCGAAGTTTATGCCACCTTGAACTATTCGGGTGCTCGCACGGAAAATACTCCGGCCCAGGGCAACTCCGACAAGACGGGCGCCATCAAATGCGATAACGCCTACTTGCCCGGCACCGGTTTGTTTGGCGAGGGCCTAACCGCGGCCGCAACGAATGCGGCGTGCTTGGGGCTCTATCCGGGGGGCAGCTTTAATTTCGGCTCCAACTTCGCCAACATTTTGACCAATCAGAACATGCACATCTTCCGTCAGACCCGTCGCTTCACGGTGGGTGGTGATGGTGATTTCAGCCTGTTCGGGAAGAACTGGCGCTGGGAATCTTACTTCGAGCACGGCGAGTCCGATACTTCGCTGAAGATTTACAACATGCCTTTGTCAAACGGTCCGCCGGATCTGGTAAACGGCGGGACTAATAATAACTTGTCGCGCTTCAATCTCTCGCAGGACGCGGTTGTAAATGCCGCTGGCAACATTGTATGCCGCAACACCATCGCGCAGGCCTATGGCTGCACGCCTTGGAACCCCTTTGGCAGCGATCCGATCAACTCCGGCGCCCAGGCCTATTTTGACAACCAGCAGGGTCAGGGTGGTAGCACCAACGGCAACAACGTCATCTTTACCAACCGTCAGGAAGCATTCAGCTTCTCGGTCAATGGTTCGCCCATCGAAGACTGGGCCGGCCCGGTTGCCGTGGCTCTTGGTGTTGAATATCGCGAGGAGCATTACTCGCAGCGTGCTGATCCGTACGCCGGTGGTGTCAACTACCCGGGATATGGCCTCAATGGTATCGGCACCAGTTCCACGCCGCCGACCTTTACAGAGCCTTGTACCGATCCCTTCATTGATTGCGGCTACAGCACTTTTGGTAATATCGGCGCCTACAATGCTGGTAACTATCACAGTGGCCGCGGTACCTATCACGTGAACGAAGCCTTCCTGGAAGTCGGCATTCCGCTGCTGAACGACCAGTTCTGGGGCAAGATGGACCTCGACATTGCCGGCCGCCATGCTCGGTACAGCACTGCCGGTGACGCCAACACCTGGAAGGTCGGTATCACTTGGGATACGCCGATCCCTGGCATCCGCCTGCGCGCGTTGCAGTCGCGTGACATTCGTGCCCCGAACCTGTCGGAACTTCTGCCGCCAACGCAGGGTGCCAATGGCTCTTTCCTAAACGACTTCACCAATAACCCGGTTGCGCAGAACATTCTCGGCGTAACAAAGGGTAATCCCCTCTTGAAGCCGGAAAAGGCCCAGACCACCGAAGTGGGCCTGGTCTGGCAGCCGGACTTCATTCCCGGGTTCCAGGCGTCGATCGACTACTACCGTATCGGCGTGCGTGGTGCGATCACGTCCCTGGGTTCGCAGACGGTCGAAGACCTTTGCTTCTTCTCAGAAACTGGTGTGATCCCCAAGGCTGGCCAGTGCAGCACGGACCTTATTCGTACCTCTAACAATATCCCGCAAAGCGCCACTAATCCGGGTGGTCCCGTGACTGGTTCAGCTCCTGTCGCGAGCAACGTGTTCGCGATCGTGACACAGCCCTTCAATGCGGCGACCATTGTGACTGATGGCTTCGACTTGGAAGCCGGCTACCAGTTCGACCTGCAGGACTATGACGTTCCCGGCACCTTCGTGTTCCGGTCTTTGATCAACCACACCAGCAAGTACATTCTGGACTCCGGCGTTCCGGGTACCCAGCGTAACTCCGAGCTGGTTGGTAACGTCTCCAGCGGCGGCAACGGTTCGAGCTACAACGGTTACGGCGGCGCCATCCTCAATTGGAAGCTTCAGGAAACCCAGAGCTACCAGAATGACGTTTGGGGCATCGACCTTACGGAACGTTGGCTGTCGGGTGCTATCACCACCAACCGCAACACCCTGGTCTGCGCTCCGGGCACCTGCCCGGCGCCGACGATCCAGACCCCGACCATCAACTACAACCGCGTTTCCTCGATGTTCTACTTGGACGTGGGCATGAACTGGAACTACAGCGAGCGCACCCAGTTCTATACAAAGGTCGACAACATCGCGAACACCCGTCCGCCGGATATCGGTGGCCAGGACAACAACCAGGTGCTTTACGATGTGATCGGCCGCATGTTCCGCGTCGGCGTCCGCTTCAACCACTAGTCGAAGCGACCACGATCAAGAATCAGGGCCCCCGCGAAATCGGGGGCCCTTTTTCTTTGTGGCCGTACCGGATCACTGGACAGCGCGGCATTCGCCGCCGATGCTCCGCCCCGAAGCGATCCGGAACAAAAATATGCGCGCGATCCCGTTCGGCCGACACGCGAAAATCCTGGGTCTGGTGATAGGCGCGCTGTGTGCCGCCCCGCTGGCCCAGGCCCAGCCTGCCGGAGGCGCCTACAAGGTCATCAAGCTCGACAGCCGCAAGGCGGGCGCCGTCTCCAGCAATGGCCTGCTGGCGGGCAAGACGCTGTATGTGGCCGCGCAGGATGGCCGCAATGCCGATGGCAGCCTGCCGTCCTCCTTCGCGCAGGAGGTCAATCAGTCGCTCGATCATACCCGTGAAGTTCTGAAGGCCGCGGGCATGGACATGGGCAACCTGGCCTGGGTCCAGGTTTATGTCACAAGGGCCGAAGACATCACGGCGATGAACGATGTCTATTGGAAATCCATTGGCGCAAATCCCCCGGCGCGCACCGTTCTGGTCGTGGCGGCCCTGCCGGGTGGCCAGAAAGTCCAGATTAACGCCATCGCCGTGGACTCCAGCACCCGGCGCACCATCATTACCCCGCCCGGTTGGCCGCATGCCAAGCGCAGCGATCCCGCCGGCATCCAGGTGGACGATATGCTCTATATCTCGGCGCAGAGCGGCGCCGACCCCAGGACCGGCAAGATCCCGTCCGACTATGGTGCGGAAGTGCAGCAAAGCCTGGACAATGTCGGCGCCGTCCTGAAGACAGCGGGCATGGGCATGCCCAATGTGGTGTGGACCAATCCCTACATGGCCAGTCCCGATGGCGCGGCCGACACGCGAGGCACGCCCACCATCATCGCCCATAACGGCCAGGCGCAGGCGCCGCGCACGGTGGTAATGAACAAGATCTATGCAGCCACGTTCGAGTTCGGCAACACGCCGGGCCGCGGCACCATCGAGGTGGCTCAGTTGCCGGGCGGTGCGCGCATCGTGTTCGACGCCATCGCCGGCGCGGATCTCTCCCAGCGCCACTCAATCCGTCCCAAGAACATGCCGCTCAGTCCCACGGCCAGCCCAGGCATCCTGTATCGCGACACCTATTACATGTCAGGCAAGTCGGGCTTCATTCCCGACCAGGGGATCGTGACCCAGGATATCGAACTGCAGCTGCGCCAGACCATGCGCAACCTGCTGGACGATCTGCAGGAAGCGGACATGGATTTTTCCGACGTGACACAGGCGATCGTTTATGTCCGCGATATCGCCGACATCGAGAAGGCGCAGAATCTGTATGGCTCCTTCTTCAAGAACGGCGTGTTCCCAACGCGCACATCGTTGCAGAACAGCTTCGACAAGAAGACCGCGACGGGCGAGCAGATATCCTTCATCGCGGTGCGTCAGTCCAAGCTACAAAAATAGAAATAACTTTTTTTAATCAAAGGGTTATTATGGACCTTGGGTTGATGCCACCTTGGTCGGCGCGGCATTGCTGACCTGTGGCATCGGCTTCTTGGTCGGCGGCGGAGGAATATCATCCCGTTCGTCGATCTTGCCCTGCGGATCCATGCGGTTGCCCTGATCGTCGATCGGGAAGTTGCGCTGGTCGCGGCCGACACCGTCCGGATAGTGCGGACGGTCCAGGGTCTTGAGGAAGAAGTCGCGGCTGGCCAGTTCGCGCACGCCGCGCTCCATCCCGGGATAGGAGGCTTCACCCGTGCCCGGCGGGACCGGTTGCGGAATGCGGGTCTCGGCGCCCCGAATGGTGTTGGCCTTGATCGCCTCGAACACTTTCTTGCGGTAAAGGTCCCCGGCCAGGATCGGAATGTTCATCGGCTTGTCGGGATCCACGACATAAGCGCTGGACATGCGGATGCGATAGACCGACGAGATGCCATCATACTTGCCGGTTGCCGGGTTCAGCATGCCGTCGGCGTTGCGGCGAAGGGCATAATACAGCGCGACATGGTCCTCATGTTCGCGCACGCCCTGCTGGCCGCCATCCTGGGCGAATGTGTTCTCGGCATAGAGATCGCGCCAGTTGCGGTAACCGCCGATCAGGCCCGTCGCTGACAGGCCATCCGGCGCGATGTTCAGGTGCAGCTTGCCCTTGGTGAAATTGGTGTCGCCGGTCTGGTCATAGAACCAGGCGATGCGCGGTGTGTGCAGGTGTTCGACCTGCTCGGTCTCCACCACGCCATTGCGGATGGTGGCTTTCAGCTTGGTGTACTGCGCCGATTGCAGGATGCGATAGGAGTAGTCCACCGCCACGCCGTTGCGGGCATCCTTGACGATCTTGTCGGGCGAGAAGCCGATTTCCAGGGTGGCGTTGTCATCGTTCATCGGGTCCTTGGTGCCCGAAAGGCGGATGACCATGGTGTAAAGGCCGTCCTGCATCTTGTCGTTGGCGCGCAGGTCCAGGGTAGCGTTGCCGTTGCCGCGCCAGGGCGCATCGCAGCCCCAGGCCCGGTAAAGGTTGTTGTCGATGCCGCGTTCGCCGTCCGGGCTGACGAAGTCGGTGGGCTTGATCTTGCCGTCCAGGTTGAAGCCATCGCCGATGCGGCTGGTGACCTGCGGCTGGCCGGGATCTTCGGCGGCAAACGGGTTCACATAGGTTTCGATGCCGCGCTTGTAGCCGCGATAGGCCAGCGCCCGCACCCAGATGCCGAAGCGCGTGCCCAGCGGCGAGCGGACATCCTCGATGCCCGGCGGCCGCGCTACCCATTCGGCTTCCTGCGGCAGGCGCCATTTCTGGACCGCTACGGCTTTTTTGGTCTGGTCGGGGTTGGCGAAGTGCCGGGTGGCGCCGTGAAGGCAGTCGATGCCTGGTTCGATCTCGCCTTTGCGGGCGAAGTCGGCACGCCCGCCATAGCGGAAGGCATATTCATAGGCGCCGACGACAAAGCCGCGGGTCCAGGGCGCGGCGGATGCGGGCGCGGCCGCCATCAGGCCCAAAGCCGAGGCACAAACCATCAGGCGATTTT
>CAIUTH010000236.1 GCA_903902075.1 uncultured Alphaproteobacteria bacterium | reverse complement strand
GGGGTTTTGGAGTGCAACTGACGGAAACTCTTCAGTTCCGACATTGGCAGTGCATAACCGGTCAGGTGCAGCACCGCGTACAGCAGCATGGAACCATGGCCGTTGGAAAGTACAAAGCGGTCGCGGTTCGGCCAGTGCGGGTTCGCCGGGCTGTGGCGCAAATGCTTTGTCCACAGGGCCACGGCAATGTCGGCCATGCCCATGGGCATGCCGGGGTGCCCGGAATTGGCTGCCTGGACGGCATCCATTGCCAGCGCCCGTATGGCGTTGGCCATCATCTGCTCGGAGCCGCCTGCGGCTCCTGCGCGAATGGCGTTGTCGTTGTCTTGGCTCATCGCGCTTGGTAATCCGTACTGGGCGGAACAGGAAGAAAGGTGGGCGGGAAAGTCTATAATTATCGGGCATTCTCGCCCTCTTGGCGAGTTATGCCGCGATATTCCCGCCTGTTTCAGGCTGATGGAGGGGGCATGGAAAAGCAAAAACTTGCATTCATCGGTCTGGGGGTGATGGGCTTTCCCATGGCCGGCCACCTTGCGACACGCGGCGGCCACGCGGTCACCGTATTCAACCGCTCCCCTGCCAAGGCCGCCGCCTGGGTGGCAAAATTCGGCGGCAACTCCGCTCTCACACCGGCCGAAGCGGCGCGCGGGGCGGACATTGTTTTTTCCTGCGTCGGTGATGATCCCGACTTGCGCGCCATCACGACCGGCGCCGAAGGCGCGTTCTCCGCAATGGGCAAGGGCGCGATTTTCGTCGACCACACCACGGCATCGGCAAGTGTGGCACGCGAACTGGCGGCCGAGTCGGAAAGGCGCGGCTTCGCATTTCTGGATGCGCCGGTGTCCGGCGGGCAGGCCGGCGCGGAAGGCGGCACGCTTACCGTCATGGTCGGTGGCGACAGTGCAGCATTCGAGCGCGCCAAACCCGTCATGGCGCATTTCGCCAAGGCCGTGACGCTGATGGGCCCCTCGGGCAGCGGACAACTGACCAAGATGGTGAACCAGATCTGCATCGCCGGCCTGCTTGAGGCACTGTCCGAAGGCATCAGTTTCGGGCAGAAGGCCGGCCTGGATGTGAACCGGGTACTGGACGTGATCTCCAAGGGCGCGGCGCAATCCTGGCAAATGGAAAATCGCGGCAAGACCATGGTCGAGGACACATTCGATTTCGGTTTTGCGGTGGACTGGATGCGCAAGGATTTACGCATCTGCACCGAAGAGGCGGCACGCAATGGTGCGGATCTGCCGGTGACACGCCTGGTTGCCGCCTATTACGACGAACTTTCGCAGACGGGCGGCGGGCGGCGCGACACCTCCAGTCTGATTCGACGTCTCACCAAAAAACACTGATCTGCCTGGACAATACATGGACATTCCATTCCGCTGGCCCAATACCTATCAATCGCACTACGCCATCCCTGATCCGGCGCCCGAGAAGGCGCTGTGGTTCGTATTCCGCAGCAATAACCTCCTGGTCACCCAGGGCGAACACGGCACCGCCGCCCTGCCCCCGGTGGCGCATCCGGAGGCGCTGGGACTCAAGGTCGTGCGCGAGCATTACCTGGGCATGCTCGATGACAT
>CAIUTH010000235.1 GCA_903902075.1 uncultured Alphaproteobacteria bacterium | reverse complement strand
GCCGCTGCGGCCCCAGTCGGGCGCAAATTCATGCGGCATCCATTCGCCGTCGAAAGAGAAGTCCACGTCGTAAATCGCGGCCAGGTTCCGGTTGAGGAAGGTCTTGCGCGTGGTCATCAGATCACGCAGGTCGCCATTTTCACGCAATGTCAGATGGATGGCATCGCGCAGGGTTTCTTCCTTGGCTGAGGACGCCATCGCCGCGCTCCATTTCGGAAAGAGCAAGGAGTCCTTCGAAACCGTATCGAACGTATCCAGTTCCAGCATATCGGCAAAGAAGGCGCGCATGCCGGCCTCCAGCCTGGGCGAAGCCAGTAGCCGGTCAACCTGCTTGTCCAATCCCGCTACCGTGTTCAACGCACCCGCCTCGGCCGCATGCAGCAGTTCGGCGTCAGGCGTGGTGTCCCACATGAAATAGCTCAGGCGGGTGGCGCGGCTATAGGGTTCGAGGCTGAGCGCGTTGCCTCCGGTCTGGGTCGCCAGTTCCTTGCGGAAGAGGAAATTCGGCGACTGCAGCATTTGCGCCAGACCATAGCGCAACCCGCCATAGAAGTCGCCGGATGCCCGGGTCATGGTGTGGGCTAGGTTCACCCGCGCCTGGCGCTCATTCGCCGCCAGGGGACGGCGAAACAGCATGCGGCCATACCGGCCGAAGAATTCGGCAGCACAGGCATCGTCGGGGGCCTTGGCGGATTTAGGCGCGCATGACACCAGCCTGCCCCGATGCGCCGCGTCTGTGACCTGGATGGCAATGCTGTCGGCCATCTTGGAGAAGGACTCAAAGCCCGCCGGTGTCACGGACAGGACCGCAGTGCTGGTCGCCACCAGACCGCTGATCCGGATCTGCGGTTCGAACATGCCTTGCACCGCGATATCCCTGCCGAAAATATCGGCGATGGAATAGCGGTATTCCTGCTCCGAAAGGCGGCGCAGTCTCACCACCTGATCGCCGCCCGCGGCCCAGACCGGTGCGCTGCCGCAGGTGATTCCGATCAGGAACACAGCAAGAGCGGCCTTGTTGCGCATGCGTCCTCCCATAGGCGCCGACTTTACCCCCAGCAGGTCGCCACCGGCGAATATTAGGCCCTGAGCGGGTGCAATAATAGTACCCGCCTTGCGGGAAGAATTGCCTCCCGGGTGCCACTCAAACTAGTCTCAATCGCTGAAAGCGCCCGGCACAAGGGCGCGAAGGGGGGACAAAATGGATCGACGCAAATTCATGCAGGCGGCTGCTGTGGGAGCGGCTGCCGTTGGCGCCGGTGCGACGGGCGCCGCAGCCCAGAAATCTTCCATCCCCATCATCGACACCCATGTGCACCTCTACGATCCCACGAGGCCGCAGGGAATTCCGTGGCCGAACAAGGAGCAGCCCGCCAGCATCTATCGCCGCTTCCTGCCGGGAGACTATGCCAAGATCGCCGAACCCCACGGTGTGGTCGGCGCGATCGAGACAGAATGCAGCCCCTGGATCGAAGACAATTATTGGGTGATGGAGGTTTCGAAAAACGAGCCCATCATGGTCGGCGAAGTGGGCGACTTGTTGCTCGGCCATCCCGACTATCGCGAACACCTGGAGCGGCTACACCGCAACCCGCTCTATGTCGGCATCCGCGTTTCCAATCTCTGGGGCCGCAATGTGGAGGAGTTGCTCAAGAAGCCCCAGGTCTGGGACGACCTCAAAGCGCTCTCCGACGCAGGCCTGACGATGGACTTCGGCGGCGGCCCGCGGGAAGTGCGTCAACTGCTCCAGATCACCGACCGGATTCCCGGTCTGCGGGTCGTGATCAACCATCTGCCTGGCGCGCAGGTGCCCGATGATCCCGCCGAGCGCGCCACCTGGCAAAAGAACACCCAGGAGCTGGCAAAGCGTCCGCATATCTATGTGAAGTTTTCCGAAATCTTCCAGCGCGTGGATGAACGCGGCCGCCGGGTGCGGACGGGCGGGCGCATTCCCAAGGACCTCGCCTTCTACAAGCCGCGCCTGGACGAAATCTACGAGACCTTCGGGCCTGACCGGCTGATGTTCGCCAGTGACTGGACCAACAGTGAGCCGATGAGCACCTTCGGCGAATTGGTGGCACTGGATCATGAATATTTCGGGCCCAAGGGCCGCGAGGTGATGGAAAAGGTCTTCTGGAAGAATTCGCTTGCTGCCTACCGCTGGAAGAAGCGCCGCGCCAACCAGCCCAGCCTCGCCTGACCGGCAATAACAAGAAGAAGGTCTACCGCCCATGATGAAGCACATCGCCGGTGCCGTGATTCTCGCAGCCCTATGGGCTGGCCCATCCATGGCACAGACACCGGCCGGCTTTTCCGCTCCTCCGAAGCAGTTCGACAGCATGTGCGAAGGCTGCCATGGCGAGGGCGGCGCAGGCGGCGACCGGGCACCTTCACTGATGAACAATATCACTCTGCGCCCCATGACCGAGCCGCAGATTCGCGATCTGATAAAGAGCGGCACCCCCGGCGGCATGCCTGCCTTCAGCAACCTGCCGGACAGCGATCTACGACAGCTGGCGGGGTGGCTACGTTCCCTCAACCAGTCTGCCTTCGACACCAAGCCTGCCGGAAACGTGGCCGCGGGAGAGGCTCTTTTCTTCGGCAAGGGCCAATGCGCGGGCTGCCACATGGTTCAGGGCCACGGCAAGGCGAGCGGGCCCGACCTCTCCGCCATCGGCCGCCGCGCCACTGTGCGCGAGCTGGAGCTTGTGCTGGAAAATCCTACATCCCAGATGGGCATTCACACCACAGCAAGCTGCCCGCGCTGGGCCTTTTGCCCGGAGGACGGCTGGCGCGTCGTCAATGTGAAGATGCGCGATGGCAGCGCCTTGCGTGGCTTCGCGCGCGGCCGAGCCGAACATGACCT
>CAIUTH010000234.1 GCA_903902075.1 uncultured Alphaproteobacteria bacterium | reverse complement strand
GATCAGCTTGATGACATCGGCTGATTTGCCCCACACGTCATGGCCCAGCGCCTTGATGTGCGAGAAGTGAACCGGAACGCCGCCTTCGCGGCCGATCTGCAGCACTTCCCTGGTGGAGGCAATCAGCCCGATGGAATAGGAGGACTCGTCGCGCTGGTGGGTATCATAGACGCCGCCGCGCTTTCCCGCTTCCCTGGCCAGTGCGACCACTTCATCGGTCCTGGCGAAATTCTGCGGCGCATAGAACAGCCCGCCGGACAGGCCGATGGCGCCTTCGCACATGCCCTTGACCACCAGCGCCTGCTCCCTGGCCAGTTCTTCGGGCGTGGGGGCGCGCGCCGCGTCCCCGATCACCTGTTTGCGGACATTGCCGAAGCCGACATAGGACACAACGTTGGTACCGATACCGCCGGCGCTGTACCTGGCGAACTTGGCCTTGAGGTCCGGGGTGCCGTTGCCGTCTACACCGATGAACACGGTGGAGACGCCCTGCATAGTCCAGGCGAGATTTGCGCGCTGGGACTTGTCGGGCGCATCGACAAAGCGGTCGGCATGGGTATGGGCGTCGATCAGCCCGGGCGAGACAATCATGCCCTTGGCATCGATGGTGCGTCGGGCGCCCATCGGCGCCTTGGGTCCCACATAGACGATCTTGTCACCGCTGATCGCCACATCGCCGGTAAAGGGCTTGGCGGGGGAGCCGTCATAGACCGTGCCCCCAGTGATCAGGACATCGGCCTGACTGCCCTGCCCCAGCGCCGAGCCGCTCAACAAAAGCGCCGACGACAGCATCAGACCCGCCACCAGGTGCGATTGGATTTGCATGATCATTCCCCGTTTTATCCCCGCGGAAAGTCTAGGCCGGGTGCGGGGGGCGTCAATGCCCACCCCGTGGCGCCGGCCCGATATAATTGGTATTTCAGGGGCCAAATCCGCGAATAAGAACAGGGACCTTTCATGAAACTCGATACCAGCGCCTGCGGCGTCTATTCCATCGCCCCCACGCCCTTCCTGGAGGACGGCGCCATCGACTGGACCTCGGTCGACCGCATGACCGACTTCTATTTCGAGGCCGGCTGCAATGGTTTCACCATCTTGGGCGTCCTGGGCGAAGCTTCCAAGATGGATGCCGAGGAAGCCCTGGCGCTCGCCAGCCGCGTGATCAAGCGCGCGAACGGCAAGCCCATCATCGTGGGCGTCTCGGCGCCGGGCTTTGCCGCCATGCGTTCCTTGTCGCGCAAGGTGATGGACATGGGCGCGGCCGCGGTGATGATCGCGCCCGGCGCGGGCCTGAAGACCGACGACCAGATCACCAGCTATTTCCGCAATGCCGTGGAAGCCATCGGCAGCGATGTGCCCTGGGTTCTGCAGGACTATCCCCATTCCACCGGCGTCGTCATGTCCAATGGCGTGGTGAAGAAAGTGGTGACGGAAAATCCTTCGCTGGCGATCCTCAAGCATGAGGACTGGCCGGGGCTGGACAAGATCACCACCCTGCGCGGCTGGGAGAAGGACGGCTCGATGCGCAAGATCTCCATCCTGATCGGCAACAACGGGCTGTTCTTCGATTTCGAGCTGGACCGCGGCGTGGATGGCGCCAACACCGGCTATGCCTTCCCCGACATGCTGGTGGAGATGGTCAGGCTGAACAAGGCGGGCAAGCGCGATGAAGCCCATGACCTGTTCGACGCCCACCTGCCGCTGCTGCGCTATGACCATCAGCCCGGCGTGGGGCTGGCGGTGCGCAAATATGTTCTGCAGAAGCGCGGCATCCTTTCCACCGCGGCGATGCGCAAGCCCGCACCGGCCTTCTCGGCCGAGACGCGCAGCGAAGTGGATTACCTGATGGCGCGGCTGGCCAAGAAGGACGCGCGCGCGAAGGTTTGAGTGTCTCGAGCGAGGCATTCCGACGAGCGACCTTCAGCATCCGCCAGCTTCCTTCACCCGCGAGCGAAGCGACCGGCGGGGGAAGGTGTCGCAACGAGATCCCGG
>CAIUTH010000233.1 GCA_903902075.1 uncultured Alphaproteobacteria bacterium | reverse complement strand
GATTCCGCTTCGGCTTCTTCTTCCTCGGCGTCCTCGTCCTCGTCCTCGCCGGTCGCCGCGATCTTTAGCGGCGCCTCGACCACGACTTCGGCTTCTTCTTCCTCGTCATCGGACTCGGCGGCGTCTTCGTCCTCGTCTTCGTCCTCGTCATCTTCCGCGTCAGCGGCAGGGACGGGGCCCGCGGCGGCCGGCTCTACGGCGCGGCTGCGGCGCTGCTTGAACAGCGCTTCGGGCTCATAGCTGAAACCGCACTTGGGGCACTCGATCGGCCGCTTGGTGAGGTCGTAAAACCTCGCCGCGCAGCTGGGGCACGCCCGTTTGGTTCCAAGATCTGCCTTGACCAAGATGATCTTCCCGTGAAGAAGGGGTTATTGGAGGGGCGCGTTTGCCACGGTTGGCCCCGCCTGTAAAGGTCATTTGAAGCCCCTGATGCATAACGCCAATTCCGCCCCACTCGCCGCCCGCCGCGCCGGCCCCCTCAAGGGCACCGCCCAGGTGCCGGGGGACAAATCCATTTCCCAGCGGGCGCTTATCCTGGGCGCCCTGGCAGAGGGTGAAACCCGCATTTCCGGGCTTTTGGAGTCCGGCGACGTCCATTCCACCGCCGGCGCCCTGCGCGGCTTCGGCGCCGAACTGACCGCCGAGGGGCCGGGCCGCTGGCGGGTCAAGGGGACCGGAGTGGGGAACTGGAAGACCCCTGGCGCAGACCTCGATTTCGGCAATTCCGGCACCGGCTCGCGCCTGGTGATGGGTGCGATGGCCACAACGCCCATCACCGCCACCTTCACCGGTGATGCGTCTTTGCGCTCGCGCCCCATGGCGCGGGTGGTGGCGCCGCTGGAAGCCTTTGGCGTCACCTATGAGGGCCAGGGGCCCAAGGCGCTGATGCCGCTGAAGCTGCATGGCGCCAAGGATGCCAAGGCCATCACTGCCCATGTCGCCACCGCCAGTGCTCAGGTGAAATCGGCGCTGCTGCTGGCGGCGCTGAACGCAAAGGGCACCAGCAAGATTTCCCAGGACGCACTGACCCGCGATCACAGCGAGAAGATGCTGGCGGCGTTCGGCGCCAAGATCACCGTGTCGCCGCGCGCAGAAGGCGGAGAAGTCATCACCGTTGAAGGCCCCGCCAAGCTGACCGGCTGCAGCGTGGAAGTGCCGCGCGATCCCTCCAGCGCCGCCTTCCTGATGGCGGCGGCCCTGATCGTGCCGGGTTCGGAAATCTCCCTGCCGGCCATCCTGCTCAATCCCCGCCGCACCGGCCTGATCCAGACTTTGCTGGAAATGGGCGCCCGGATCGAAATCCAGAACCGCCGCAGCAGCGGTGGCGAGGAGATCGGTGATCTGATCGTGCGCCATTCCGACTTGAACGGTGTCACTGTTCCCGCGGACCGCGCGCCGTCCATGATCGACGAATATCCCATCCTGTCGGTGGCTGCCGCCTTTGCGCGTGGCAAGACGGTGATGCTGGGGCTGGACGAATTGCGGGTCAAGGAAAGCGACCGACTGGAAGCGATCATCGCCGGGCTCAAGGCCAATGGCGTCCGCTATTCGGTGTCGGGCGATGACCTGACGGTGGAAGGCATGACCGAAGTCCCCGGCGGCGGCACCGTGACCACCCACCTGGATCACCGCATCGCCATGAGCTTTTTAACGATGGGACTGGCGTCGCAGAAACCGGTGACGGTTGATGACGTCACCATGATCGCCACGTCTTTTCCCGAATATCAGGATTTGATGTCCGGCCTTGGCGCGGTTATGGAAGCGCCATGAGTATTGTCATCGCCGTTGACGGCACCGCTGCAAGCGGGAAGGGCACCCTGGCCAAGAAACTGGCCGCCCATTTTGGTTTCGCCCATCTGGACTCCG
>CAIUTH010000232.1 GCA_903902075.1 uncultured Alphaproteobacteria bacterium | reverse complement strand
GCCGAGGCGGCCGCAGGATCAGTCTTTCAGTCTCCAGAACACACATGACATCCCCGCATTCCTTTCGTGCGAGGGAAACAAAAAAGGGAGATGGCGGACCATCTCCCTCACAATAATGGGCCGCCAATTTCTTGGCGGCCTATGTCTTCAGCCGCCTATTCTGCCGCAATCTTCATCGCCGGATTCGCGTGCGAGACTACGGACACGAAGGTGCGGCGCTTGTAGCCGGTCTTGAACGAGACATGGCCATTGCGAAGAGCAAACAGGGTGTGGTCCTTGCCCATGCCGACGCCTTCGCCCGCATAAAACTTGGTGCCGCGCTGACGAATGATCACATTGCCGCCGGCGACCTTTTCGCCGCCGAACAGCTTGACGCCCAGCATCTTCGGGTTCGAGTCGCGACCGTTGCGCGAAGAACCGCCTGCTTTTTTGTGTGCCATACGACTAGTCCTTTAACCGGCGGTGATGCCCAGCACCTTCACGGTCGTGAAGTGCTGGCGGTGGCCACGCTTGCGGTGGGTGTTCTTGCGGCGCTTCTTCTTGAAAGCGATGACTTTCTCGCCCTGGCCGTGCTCGACGATCTCGCACTGGACCGAAGCGCCCTTGACCAGCGGCGCGCCGATCTTGGGGCTGTCGCCGCCCAGCATCAGGACCTCGAGGTCGAGCTTGGCGCCAACGTCACCCGCAAGTGTTTCCACCTTCAGGACGCTGTCCTTGGCCACTTTATACTGTTTTCCGCCAGTGCGGACGACCGCGTACATGGTCTAAACCTTTGAAAATAATTGTTTATCTGAGGGAGCGTGTCCCCCGAAGAGCGGCGGAATATACGCAAAGACGCTGTGGGGTCAAGGACCGGTTTTTACAGCCCTTTTTTGCCGTTCCGCGACCTGTCCCATCACGGCCCCCACCAGCAGGGCCACCCCTACTGCCAAGGCCGCCCATTTGGCGTGGCTCAACATGGCGGCCAGGCCCGCCATCGCGTCCGTGGCGCCCCACAACATCATGGAAAATTGCAGGGCGTTCTCGCACCCGTCCAGCAGTGCGCCCGCAAGCGGCACCGCCGCCAGAGTGGTGAGCATGCGGCGGGCCCGGCCCGGGCGCGGCGCAAAGGCTTCACGGGCCAGGATGCCGGAATAGAAAAACGCCGCCGCGTAGAGCGGCATCAACAAGTAATCCAACCCCAAATTGAAGCCCGCCCGCACCGCATAGATTGGCGGCCAATGCCGGAAGGCATAACGGTAGTCGGGGGCCGTGGAAAAAGTCTGCAGGTCGGCGGTGCCGAAGCCGGACAGGGCCTTGAGCCACAGGTCCAGCACCAGCAGCACGGCAAAGACCACAGCCGCCGAGATGGAGGTGATGGCCCAGCGGCGGACCAGCATTTGGCGAGTGATGCGCATGACGCCTCTGAGATATGCTATTTCCATATTATGCGATCCGCCGGCGACATTCTCTACAATTTCCACTGGGTGACCCCAGGGGATGCGGCGCGCGCCATGCAGGACTGGGCCGGCGGGCTGGAGCCTTTCCTGAAACGCCGCGGCATCCGTGCCATCATCAACCTGCGCGGCCGCAACGACGATCTGGGCTGGTGGCAAAAGGAAACGGCGATCGCCAAGGATGCCGGTATCGCGCACCTGGATGCCATGCTGGACTCACGCAAGCTGCCGACGCGGGAGATGCTGGTACGGCTGATCGAAAGCTTTGATGAAGCGCCGCGCCCCTTCCTGCTGAAATGCTCCGGCGGCCAGGACCGCACAAGCTTTGCTGCCGCGCTGTACCTCATCCACCGCGACGGCTGGGGCGCCAGGCCCGCGGCGATGGCCCAGTTCGCCCGCTTTCCCTATCTGCATTTTCCCAAGCGGCATCAGCGCTGGCTGAAAGCCTTCGTGGAATTCGCGGCCGAAAGTGCGAAAGGTGCACCGCTGAAACACTGGATCGCTCAGGATTACACGCCGGAGAAGCTGAAGGCCTGGCTGGACGCAAACGGCCTGGCCGGCAGCTATGCGGCGATCTTCACCACACCCACACGCTCGCCGAGGCAATGGTAGCCAGGATTACTGTCGCGCCGGATGTATTCCTGTGGCGCGAATGTTTTTCTCCGCTGCAGCAGAAAGCCCTGCTGGACGATGCGCTGGCGCGGCTGGAACAGGCGCCGCTTTATCGCCCTGTAATGCCCGACAATGCCAAACCCTTTTCCGTCGAGGAAAGCAATTTCGGCGCGCTTGGCTGGGTGTCGGACAAGGCGGGCTACCGCTACCAGGCGTGTCATCCGGTGACCGGAGCGCCCTGGCCGGCGATCCCCGACGCGCTGCTGACGCTGTGGAGGAAAATCAATGACGGGCCGCCGCCGGAATGCTGCCTAGTCAATCTCTACCGCCCAGGCGCCAAGATGGGGCTGCACCAGGACCGGGACGAGAAGGACACCAGCGCGGCGGTGATTGGCGTATCGCTGGGAGACGAGGCCCTGTTCCGCCTCGGGGGGACCGCCAGGGGCGGCAAGACCCTCTCGGTCCCATTGGCCTCTGGCGACGTGATCGCCTTTGGGGGCACAGCCAGGCTTGCCTATCACGGGATTGATCGCATCCGGCCGGGCACCTCCCGGCTGGTTCCGGGCGGCGGGCGGCTCAGCCTGACGCTCAGGCGGGTGTCGGCACTACTCTGACGCTAGCCGACGGATAAAAAAGCGCCCCCGGCCGGGGGGCCGGGGGCGAAATGCGCTTTGAATCGCGCGGGGGGAAGCCGGGAGGGGAT